>JBMLMS010000474.1:0-15123 GCA_049243925.1 Pirellulales bacterium | reverse complement strand
ACCGTCCTCCGGCCGTGGAGGAACACCCGCTCTTCGAGCACGAGCCGCACCGCCCGGGCCAGCACGAGCTTCTCGACGTCGCGGCCGGCCTGGGCCATCCGCTCGGGCGTGAACGTGTGGTCGACAGGCGTGACGTCCTGCGCGATGATCGGGCCGTCGTCGAGCTCGGCCGTCACGAAGTGGGCCGTCGCTCCGATCAGCTTCACGCCGCGGCCGAAGGCCTGGCGATACGGGCTCGCCCCGGCGAAGGCGGGCAGGAACGAGTGGTGAATGTTCACTATTGCGTTCGGCCGCCGCTCGATGAACTTCTCCGACAGCACCCGCATGTAGCGGGCGAGCACGACGTATTCCGGCGCGTAGCCTTCGATCACCCGCTCGAGCTCGGCCTCCTGGGCCTCGCGCTCGACTCCCTCGTGCGGCACGTGGTGAAACGGCACGCCGAATCGCTCCACCAGGCCGCGGAGCACGTCGTGGTTGCTCGCCACCGCCACGATCCGCCCCGGCAGCTCGCCGCAGGCGTCGAGCAGGAGCAGCTCGCCGAGGCAGTGGGGCTCCCGCGTGGCGCAGACCACGATCGGCCGCCGCTCCACGTGCGTCACCCGGGCTCGCGCGGCAGCCGGAAGGACGGCCGCGAGCGCCTGCTCCAACGCCGGTGCTGCGACCGCGCCGTCGGCCGGCACGACCTCCGCACGAAAAAAGAAATGCCCTGCGTTGGTGTCGACGAACTCGTGGTTGGCCTCGATGTTGAGCCGATGGGCCTGGAGCACGCCTGTGATCCGGTGGATCAGGCCCACCTCGTCGGGGCAGTCGACCCGCACGATCGAACGGGCGGCCGCCGTCATGCCGGCACCCAGGCGAGCACGACGTCTTCGACGGCCATGTCGGTCTTCCGCGCGGGAATCTCGATCGTCTCGAGCTCGATGCGGTGCAAGTCGGAATCGACACGGATCCGCTCGATCGCCTCGGCCACCTCGTCTTCGAGCGCCTGCCGGCGCTCCTCGAGCGTGGTCAGGCTCTCCTCGGCGTGGGCCACGTCGGCCTGCTGCCGCGCGGCCCGGCTGGCCGACCGCATGCTCGTGGCCGCCTTGCCGATCGTGGTGGAGCTCGCCATCTTGCGGCCGAGAAGCGCGCCGAGCACGGCCGAGCCGATCGAGACGTAGGTCTGGAGCGACTGGTTTTTTGCCTCGGCCTTCTCGCGCTCCACCTTCTGCCGGGCCCGCTCGATCTTGTCTGCGACCGCGGCGATCTTCGCGGCGTAGCGGCCGCGGACGGCATCCATCTCGCGGTCGCGCCACTCCCGCGCCCGCTGGGCGATCCGCAGCCGAAAATCGGCCTCGGATTCGCCCGGCTTCGAGACAGCGTCGAGCACGGGGGCGGCATAGACGACGAGCTTGGCTGTCCGGGCCAGATGCCCCTTGAGTGCGGTCGCGAGCGCCGCATAGCCCTTCGGCCCGGCGAGCGGCGCCGGCAGGCTCGCGAACGATCCCGTGCGCGGAGCGGGCTCCACTTCCGGCGGTTCGGCGAGCGTCTCGCCCGACTCCCAGGCCGACTCGCCCACGGAGTCGCCGGCGGGGGCCAGGCAGATCACGTCGCGATCGACGTCGATCCGGGCGGCGGCCTTCGCGTAGCGGACGCGGGCCCGCCCGAGGATGGCCGGCTCGTAGACCACGGCCGCATCGGCCGCGACAGGTCGCCTGGGCGCGAGAAACACCTCACGCACGCCCGGAGGCAGGATCGGCCGCGGGCCGCCCGGCAGCGGCGCGGTGCCGGACCCTTCGAGACTCGTCGGTGCCGCGGCCGGTTCGACCGGAGCCGCCGCTGCGGTAAGCCGCTTGATCTCCTCGCGCAAGAGCGGCCCACGCAGATAGGCGAGCGTCCAGCGCGTCTGAAACACCGTCTCCTCGTCGTCGTGCACGCTGTGCAGGAGAAACATCCGCTGTTCGAGCCCGGAGAGGAGCTTGTCGAGCCGGTTGCGGTCGAACGACCGCCCGGCCGATGAGGCGGCCCCCTCGAGGCCGTCGAGCACGCGGGCCTTGTCGCGGGCCGTCTGGAGGCGGCCGAGGAACCAGATGCCGGCGTTCGAGAGCCCCTTGTAGTCGAGGTCGACGGGATTCTGCGTGGCGAGCACGACGCCGAGCCCGAACGCCCGGGCCTGCTTCAAGAGCGTGAGGATCGGGCCTTTGCTCGGCGGATTCGCCGTCGGCGGCACGTAGCCGAAGACCTCGTCCATCAAAAAGAGCGCCTTGAGCGACGAGGTGCCTCCCTGCGATCGCATCCACGCCACGGTCTGGCCGGCAAGGAGCGTGACGAACGCCATGCGCTGGGCGTCGTTCAGGTGCGCGATCGAGACGACACTCACCCGCGGCTTGCCCTCGGCGGTCCACAGGAGCCGGCCCACGTCGAGCGGCTCGCCCGCGAGCCAGTCCTCGAAGCCCGGCGCTGCGGCCACGGTGTTCAAGCGGCTCGCGAGCTGAAAGCGTTCACCGGCGGGAAAGAAGTTTTCGAGATCGAGGAACCCGACCCGCTCCACCGGCGGCGCGGGAATCGCCCGCACGAGCGTGCCGAAGTCGATCTTCTGGCCGCTCTTCCAGAGGGCGTCGACGATCGCGGCCAGGAGCACGTGCTCCCTGCTCCGGCCCGGCTCCGCATCGACGCCGGCGAGCGCGAGGATGCCCGACACGAGCGATTCGATCCGCTCGCGCCGCGCTTCAGGATCATCGAGCACCGCGGCCGAGGGCGCCTCGAGACTCTCGAGCATCGCCAGCGGCCGGCCGGCTCGGCTGCCCGGCGTGTAGACGGCCATGTCGACGGCCGCCTTGAGCCTCGCGATCCGCTCGGGGCTCTGCCCGCTCGCGGCAAGGCCATCCTTCCACTTCTTGGCCGTGCGCTCGGCGAGTGCCTCGAGCGTGATGCCCTCCCGCTTCGCGGCATCAGCCTCGACCCACGGCAGAAAATCAGCCGGCGCGAGGTCGGGGAACGCGAGCAGGATGTTGGCGAGATCGCCCTTGGGATCGATGACGAGCGTGGGAATCTGATCGAGCGCGGCCTCCTCGACGAGATCGATGAGGAGGCCCGTCTTGCCGCTGCCCGTCATGCCCACGCAGACGGCATGGGTCGTGAACCTGCGGGCATCGACGAGCAGGGGCTCACGGCCCCCCACTTTTGCCGCGGCATCGACCTTGGTGCCGAGGTAGAAGACGCCGAGGCCCTCAATGTCGATGGTGTCGACGGTGTCTTCGGTGGCGGACGCGCGGCGCGAGGTGCGTGGGCTCTGTTTCTTCATGGTGGCCCGATTGTAGCCTCAGGTCGCGCGTCCGGGGCCGGCACCGGCTCGCCATCGGCCGTCACGCCGAGTAGCTGTTCCGCGGCCCGTTCGAGCGACCGCACGAGCGGGGCCGGCCAGAGCCCGAGCACGAACAGCGGCACGAGGAGGGCCGTGAGGGCGACCCGCTCCCGCGGCAGGATCATGTGCCGCGGCCCGTCGACCGCCACCGGCCCGCCAAAAATGAAAAACCAGCCCCGCATCACGGCGATCCCCGAGAGCACCGTCGACGCGATCACGAGCAGCCCTGCATGGAGCTGATCGTCGAGGCTGCCGGACACGATGAGGTCGTCAGCCACGAACGACAGCGTGCCGGGCAGCCCGATCGCCGCGAGCCCGAAGAGCAGGAAGAACGCCGCCATGGCGGGCGCGTCGTAGAAGCGGCCCTGGGGCGTGGCGAGCGAAAGTGGCCCGGCGCGGCTCTCGAGCGCCCAGGCCACGAGCCCGATCCCCGTGAGCGCCAGCCCACTCGAAATCCAGGTGCAGAACGCGCCGTTGAGCTCCATCGGCACGTGGCCGGCGAGCCCCGCGAGCACGAGCGCCGACTGGCTCATCGCGAGCGTGCCGATGAACCCGCGCAGGTCGCGCTGCACGAGCGCGAGCGCGGCGCCATACGCGGCCGTCACGAGCGCGAGCTGCGAGAGCACCACGAGCTCCGCGCCCACGCCCGCGCCGTGATCGGCATGGCCCATCAGGAGCCGCACGGCCGTGTACGCAGCCACCTGCGGCATCGTCGCCGCCAGCGCCGTCGAGAGCGGTGCACCGGCAAAGAGGGCCGGATACCACGAGTGGAACGGCACGATTCCCTTGCGCATGAGCACGGCGATCGCCACCAGCCAGCCGCCCGTGTTGCCCACGAGCCCGCAGCCTCGCTCCCACGGCGGATCGACGAGCATCAGCACCGTGCCCACGGCCATGCAGCCGAGCGCGGCGAGCATCACGGTGGCGAACACCCGGGCCGCGGGCCGGCCGCCGGGAGTGCCGCGGGTCGAGATCCACGTGGGGAGCGCCGTCACGATCCACAGCGCCACGAGGACGAGCGGATGGGCCGTGGCGAACAAGGCAAACGTCGCCGCCGCGCCATACAGCAGCCGCGCCGTCGCGGCAGGGTCGAGGAACCGCTTCGGGGCCACGAGCAGGATCGCAAGTTCGATCAAGGCCACCGTCGGCATGAGCGCCGCCGTGATCCCATCGACGTGCACGAGCGAGCCCCCGCCGAGCCGCTCGCCGAATTCGTAGGCCACGCCGTCGCATGCATGCCACAGCCAGGCCAGGAGGGCCGCCCCCGCGAGCGAGACGACGAGCCCCGCGGCGGCCGGCGTGCGCGGGCTCCGCGGAAAGCCGCCCAAGGCCACCGCAGCCGCCGCCAGCAGCGGCGCGGCCACGATCACCGCTACGAGCCCGAGCATCAGGCCGTGAACGGATTCCACCGGCATGCCCGCCGCGTCGCTCATGCCCGGCCTCCGTCGCGCCGCGGACGCTTCTCGCCGAGCCATGCCACCCACGCCCGCTCGGCCGCGGCCAGTCGCTCGAGCAGCCGCACGATCGGTCCGACCACCCGCATCACGGCCATCTCCTCGAAGCCGCGCTCGAGCGCGATCCGGTAGATGGCGGCCTGCGCCCGCGCGGGCAGCCACGACAGGGGCGACCAGCTCCCGAGGTTCGGATGGCCGCCGATCGCGGCCTCGAGTTCGTGCCGGTCGTGGAGGGCCGACGGCGACCGCAGGATCTGCAGGCTGCGCAGCACGGCATGGCCGACGACATGCACGAGCGGAATCACCCGCCAGCCGAGGCCGATCTCCACGAGGATCAGCGACGCCTGCGCCATCGACGCGTAGGCGAGCATGCTCTTGAGGTCGGTCTGCACGCGGCCCACGAGGCTCGCGTGGAGCGCCGAGCCGAGGCCGATCACGATCAGCGCCGCCCGGGCGAGCGGTGCGGCATCGAGCAGGGCCTCGCACCGCAAGAGCACGTAGGCACCGGCGTGGATCGAGAGCGCCCCGTAGAAGATCGCACTCGAGGGCGTCGACCCTTCCATCGCCCGGGGCAGCCAGTTGGAAAACGGCACCTGGGCCGTCTTGCCGAGCGCGGCAAACACGAGCAGGAGCGACACGACCGTCGCCGTCCCCGGGGACACGAGGCAGGTCGCAGCGGGCCAGTCGGCGCCGAACAGCCGCTCGAAGTCGCCGGAGCCCACGGCCCGGTGGATGACGACCGAGGCGACCAGGAGGCCGACGTCGCAGATCCGGTAGGTCGTGTAGGCACGCAGCGCCGCATCGATCGCATTCCGACGCTCGAAGAAGAAGCCGATCAGGAGCGCGGAGGAAATCCCCACGAATTCCCAGCCGGCGAACAAGACGTCGATGCTGTCGGCCAGCACCATCAGGTTCATGCCCGTGCCGAAGAGCGCGAGCAGGATGAAGAACCGTGTGAAGCCGGGCTCGCGGTGCAGGTACTTCCCCGCGAACGAATTGACGAGCCAGCACAGCCCCGTGGAGAAACAGACGTAGGGCATCGAGAGCGCGTCGGCGACGAGGTTGACCGTGGCCTCGTGGTGGCCAACGGCGAACCACGTGCCCGAGTGGACGATCACGGGGGCGAATCCCCGGGCCGCGAGCAGCCCGAGCACGCTCACCGCCGCGGCAAACGCGACGGCGAAGCCGGCGCCCACGATGCGGGTGGTCGCACGCTCCGTGAGCGGCCGACCCAGGAGCGCCGGCACGCCGATCGCGGCGAGCGTGGCAGCCGGCGCGGCCAGCTGCAGCACGACGAGCGCGGAGACGGTGTCGTGGCTCGTCATGCCCCCCCGCCTCCCTCGGCCCGGCCGAGCGCTGCCTGCACGCAGGCCGGCGGCAGATGCTCGCGGTGGCCTCGATACCAGTCGCTCGACCGCTCGACCGTCGGCAGCACGCGCCGCTCGCCCTCGTACGCCGCGAATTCGCCGTCTGCGAACACCTCCAGGCCACCACCGTGGGGATCCCAGGCCACGAGCTGGATCCAGCGATTGACGGCCAGCCGCTCGACCGCCGGCACCTGCGCGACCGCCGCCCGGACGCGCTCGGCGGGCGCATCGACGACGACGAGCAGCCGCACGGGCTCGTGGATCTCGACCATCTGCCAGGGCAGGCCCGTGCGCAGGTCGCTGGCATGCCCGTCCATCACACCCACGAGCCCGGTGATGTTGTGCGGGAGTTTCGTGCCGGAGCCGTAGCCGAGCCGATCGACCGTCGAGAAGTAGTATTCGAGATTGATCCCCGCGCCCACCGGCCCGACGGCCGCGAGCGTGCGGGCGAGGATCGAGCCGTCGGCGTCGGTGGCGGGGTCGTACGACACGAGGAACGCGCGGCGGTCGAGAAACAGCCCGCGGGTGCGCCAGCGGCGCCCGATGATGCACACGGCGTTGGTGGCGTGGCCGAGCTCGGGCCGCACCTGCGCGAGGTCGACGCTCCGCGCCTCGACATGGGCCCGCGCCGCCGCCGGCGTGAGATCGAATCGGGCCGTCTCGAACCGCCGGCAGCGCTCGTGCGCGTCGGCGGCCGCCACCTGCTCGCCGGCCGCGACGAGCGCAGCGACGCGACCGCGGTGGTTCGCAGGCACCGTGTCGATGTCGTACCACGCAAGCGTGGTCGCGCACGTGTCGAGCATGCCGCCCACGAACCGCGTCGTCGCGGGAATCACGAGCCCTTCGGCCGCGAGCCACTCGCGCACCCGAGGATCGTTGGCCATCGTGGCGAAGGCCCGCGCGTTGGGGCCGCCGCGGCCGCCACCGCAGGCGCCGCAGTCGTAGGCGCTCTCGTGGGGATTGTTGCGGCTCGTGGAACCGTGCCCGATCACCGCGACGACGGGTGCAAACCGCGTGGTGAGCCCGATGTCTTCGAGCACGCGCCGCACGATCGCCGCCATCTCGTGAATGGTGAACCCTGCCTGTGTGCCGGCGACGAGCGGCTCCGCGTCGTTGCGCTCGAGGTCGAGCTGCGTCGGGATGCGTCGCCCAGCGATCCCGGCAGCCGTGCTGCCGATGCGGGCCGCGATCCGCGGAAAGGCCACGCGAGCCACGAGTGGAATCGCGGCGAGCGCGCCGATCACCGGAGTGAAGAGCCCGCCGCGCACGAGCGTGCGGCTGCCGTTCGAGAGCGACCCGGCCAGCTGGCCGTAGCGCCGGCGCAGCGAACGGCGGCGCTCGTGCCGCCCGACGGCCTCCGCGCTCGGCAGTTCGACGACCGTGTGGCCGGGGCGGATCGCGATCGGACAGAGGGGCGTGGCATGCCAGTCGTCGAGCCCGCGGTAGTACATCGGCACCGCGAAGAATCCGGCCGTGCCGAAGGTCTCGTGCCCGGGCCCGAGCTCCTCGAGGTGACGGCGAAACGACTCGCACCGCTCGTCGATGCAGAACAGCCACTGCACGCCGTCGGGAGCCTCCGCGAGCGGTCGGGCCACCGACGCGTGCGCGCAGAGGGCGTCGAGCACGTCGATCCGATGCCGCCGCTCATAGGCGAGGTGAAAGAGCCGACGCCGCACGGTGCCGTCGAAGGCCGCGATCGCATGCTCGAGTCGGAGGAGCTCGTTTTCGTCGAGACCGCGGATCTCGCCGCCGCTGAGTCCGACGAGCTGCGCGACCTGATCCAGCCGGAGGGCGCGGCACACGCTGCCCGGGCCGCGGCGGGCCGGAAAGCGATCGCGAAGCTCCCACCACAAACCGGCAAGCCCGGCCTCGGCGTCCAGGCCACCGACTCCAGACCGCCGCGCCGCCCACTCCGTGGCGACACGGTCGCACACGAGCCGCACGGCGAGAAAGTCGACGAGCCGTGCCGGCACCGCCGCCACCGGCGTCCGATCGGGCCGTTCTTCGAACTGGCGGATCATTCCCGCCCAGCCGCGTAGCGCCAGGAGCGACTGCGTGATGAACGCCTCGCGGTGCTCGTCGGGAATGCCGAGCTGGTCGAGCTCGCGGACGACGCATTCGGCGGCCGCCACGCCGCTCGCCTCGCGCAAGGCCTGAGGCAGCCGCTCGCACCAGGCCTGCCGCGGACCGAGGCGGCCGGCATATAGCTCGGCAAACGACTCCCACATACCACGATCCCGTCCGGGCATCGCCCAGCTCGCCACGCCCTGGTCGAGGTACGCCGCACAGAACCGGATCAGCAGGGGGTGCACGAGCGCGTCGGTATCGAGCGTGGGATCGACGGCGAGGATGAGATCACGGTGGCGCACGGGGGTGCCCGCACGGACGACCACCGACGGAATCGTGGCCACGGCCTCCACGCAGGCCTGCCACAGATCGCTCGCCGCACGGCGCTCATCGTCGGCCGCCGCGGCGAGGAGACGGCGCCGGGCGTCGGCAGGCAGGTCGGGCCGCAGCGTCTCGACGACGTCGCTCTCGGTGAGCGTCCAGCGCACCGACGCGTCGGACTCTTCCCGGACCGGGTGCAGGAGCAGGGCGCTATAGAGGTCGCGGAGACGCACCAGGCCGCCGGCCACGACCGCATCGGCCGGGCAGGACGAATCCGCGGCGAGCACCGCCTCGATGTCGGCTTCCTGGATCCGGCCCGCCGCCAGCTCCGCGCGGTAGCGGCTTTCCGTGAGGAACGGCTCGGTGCCCAACAGCCGCGCTGCCCGCACGACGGCATCCTCGAAGGCCTCGGCCTCGAAGGCGTGGAGCGTGTTGTGGTGGATGAAGACGTCGATCGGCCCCTGGGCCGGCAGGTAGTGCGCCGCGTGCTCGAGGGCGCGGTGAATCTCCTCGCGGCGGGCGCTGGATTCCATCGGGCGGGCGCTGGGCTGGCGGGGGCGGCGGGCGTGAACGACGAGTATCGCATGCATCGGCTCGACCACGCATGCCACCTTCCGGGGCCCCGGCCCTTGCAATCCCGACAGTCGACCGCAGGTGTCCGCACGATTCCGCTTGGCAAAACAGCGGTTCTATGACGTTCGAGGACGTTCGAGGACGGGCCTGTTTGCCTTGCCGGGTGCGGCCGGCGAGGGTTGGACAGAGCCGGGATGGCGGTGAGGGCGAATCGCTCGCACGAACGTCTCGGTGACAGTGGCTCGGAAGACGAGTTGCCCAGTTCTGCGTCTCGCGCGGGACTGAGGCGCCGCGTAGGCCGACGCGTGTGAATGCAAGTGCGTTCGTGCGCGGTCGCCCTTCTTTACGTGGCGCCGATCCAGGTATGTCGGCACCCTTCAAGGTGCAGCGGATGCCGCCGGATTCATCGTGTTTCCAGCGGAGTTTCTTCCCATGGTGAGATCGATTTCCCTGCGTGCCGTTTTTCGATTCCTGAACCGGGCCGGCTGGCCGGCCCTCGTGCTCGCTCCAGCCCTCGCATTGCTCACGGCAGCGCCGTCGCATGGCGATGTCATCTACACCGGCTCGAGCGTGGTGTTCAGCGGCTCGAACGGAGCGGGGCTCGCCGCCCGGGCCACGTTCACGACCAGCGGCTCCAACGTGCTCAAGCTTCTCCTCGAGAACATCTCAAGTTCACCGACGATGTCGCCGGCCGAACTGCTCACGAGCCTCTACTTCAACGTGCTCACGGGCACGACGACCGGCACGCCGGCCCCGCTGACGTACCAAAACGCCACCGGGCAGGTGTATCTGACGAAAAAGAACCAGCCCGACAAGCCCGCGTCGTATGTGCCGCCCAACACGGTGACGTTCCCGGATCCACCGCAGCCCTCGAATCTCCAGGCGTTCGTCGCGAATGACGACACCTGGCAGTTCAAGAGCGGGCTATCGCTCGTGGCAACTGGCCCACCCTTGGCATTCGGCGTGGGGACGGTCGGGAACTCGTCGCTGACGCCGAACAACTTCAACGGCAACATCGTCAACGGGTTCGATTTCGGGATCTACAAGGGCGACGTGACGACACAGAATCTCGACGACACCTTGCTCGTCAAGAATGCGGCGATGTTCGAGTTTGCCGGGTTCGGCGGCTTCAACCTTGCTCAGGTGACGCCGCACGTCGTGTTCGGATTCGGCACGAATCCCGACTGCATCATCTCGGTGCCGGAGCCAGGGGCGCTGGTGATCGCCACGGTCGGGATCGCCGCCTGCGGCGCGCGGCAGCTGCGCCGGCGCCGTAATACGGCGCTCGGCGGCACGAACGCCTGCATCTGAACGGTCGTCTGTGGCCGCACGCATGCGGCTACGCATCGGGCAGGGGACGCCACGCCACTCACCCTGACTCGTGGAGGTGCGTCATGTCCCATTCGAATCACCCACCGGTTGCCCCCGATCGTGAAGCCCGCTCCCGGGTCGCCCGGGCGGCCGTGCAGAGCATCTGGTCGGCGTGCATCGTGTTTCTCGTCGCACTCCTGCTCTTGATGGCCCTGCCGCAGGCTCGCGCGGTGCCGATCGTCAACAACGAGTTCGACTTCGCCAACGGACCGCTCGGCTGGACGCCGCAGCCCGTCGGCAAACTCGGGCTCTTGCCGCCCACCACGGGCGGCAAGCGGTGGACCCATGCGAATGGCCAGTGGGAAGTGAACTGGTCGCCCGTGAGCGGTCCACTCGTGGCCACGGGCAACTACCTGACGAGCCCCCTCCTCGATCCGGCCGGCCCGCTCGAAGGGCTGCCCGTCGACGCGTTCCGCATCAGCTTTGCACACAAGTTCAACTTCTCGAGTTCGCTGACCGTGCCTCCGGCCGCCGGCCAGGTGGTCTACAGCATCAACGGCGGGCCATACACTCCGCTGCCGGTGGCGGCCTGGTCCACCGGCAACGTGACCACGCCCGAGCCTCTCTTCGGCCCCAATCCCCTCTGGCCCACCTACGTGGGCCAGACCGAACTGGTCGTTCCGGGATACACGCCGCCCACCGGCATCTATTCCGATCTGTTCCCACTCATCAACGGCGGCGCGTCATTCACGGGCGTCACGCCCGGCTACTCGGCGACCGGCGGCACCTACGTGCCGAGCGTCGCGGTCCTCGACATTCCGCTGCAGGTGATCACGGACTTCCGCGTGCGGCTGATCAACGCGAACCTCGGCTCGAACTGCCCGGCCGACGCCGGCTGGGATGTGCGGTATCTCCAGGTCGACTTCGCCGCCCCCGAGCCCGGCAGCCTCCTCCTTGCGGCTGTCGGAATCTCGGGAGCGGTCGGATATCGGTTCCTCAAGCGCCGCCGCTCACCGTAGCACCACGCCGCCCATTCCGTGGAAGCCCGAGGCGTAAGCCGAAGGGATGCCTGCTGCCCGCGTCTCGCCGTAAGCATCCTCTCGGCTCACGCCTCGGGCTTCCTGGGGAGACGGCGAGACGGCACGGGGCTGCCCCGAGCCGGTTCAATACCGTGCCTCCAGGCCGAGCGTGATTCCCTGCACCCACACGCTGCCTCCCGTGTCGGTGGAGGCGGCGAGCGGCTGCCCCGGGCAGATCTTCTGCGCGTACAACTGATTTGGGGCCTGGGCGATCCCACCCAGCCAGAAGGCCGCGTATCCGCCCCGCACCGACAGCCAGTCGTAGATGTCGTACACCGCCGTCAGGCCGACTTCACCGACGAATGCAGCCTGCCCGATCGTGGAACTCACGCCGAGGGCCGAGGGCGGCTCCGTCGCCGTGGTGGTGCTCGCCGATGTCTGCACGGCGTTGTTGTAATAGACACCGGCCTTGCCAAGCCCCTCGATCCGGAACGGACCGCCGAGGCCATACAGAATCGAATCGGCGCCCGCCTGCCAACCGTAGAGGTTGTTGAACGTCGACGTCTGATAGTTGTCGAGGATGAGGCCGTCGGCGAAGCTCGTGCCGATGCCGATCGCCTCCCGCCACTCGACCCAGCGGAAGCCCGTCAGCCACTGCCAGCCGCCGGCGGTGGGAAATCGGCGGTTGATCTCGAAGCTCTGCAGGGCGCTCGACATGTTGGCGGAGACGTTGTTGGCCGGAGTGTCGCTGGGGCAGCAGTAGATGCCGCGCGACGTCTGGAAGTAGCCGTCAGCGCTCGTCGGCAGCTCGCGCACCGCCTCGAAGGTCTGCACGCGGAGGTAGTTGAACTCGATCGCGCCGTCGTCGCCCGTGTGGCGAAAGAGCGTGAGCCGCGGGCCGGCGGCCAGGCCGCTGCCGAGCTGGTTGGCATCAAGCGCGGTCGCGCCGGCTGCATTCTCGAAGAGTACGAGCCCCTGCGGCGACTGCCGCCAGAGCAGGAGCGCCTCGGCCCGGCCCGACCAGAGCGGATCGACGCCGAGTGGATCGAGCACGTGCGGCACCCGGCAGCAGTCGGGCGGGCAGCAGGCCGACGGACAGTCGGCGGCACTCACGAGCATCTCGTCGAACACGAGCGGCTCGAGCGCGCCGGCGTCGATCGCGTGGACCCGGCGCACGAACCCGAGCGCCACGAGCACCGCGATGGTCACGGCCACCAGCCACTCCCAGCCGTCCCATCGCCCCGTCGCCTGTCCCTGCAACGCTCGTTCCATATCCCCACGCTTCCTTTGCATGCGAGGCCGTTTCGCCCGCGTCTTGCGGGAGTCCACGGCAAGTTTGGGCGGGACTGGTGGCACACGCCGACCCCTGGACTTTCCCCCCGCTAGTGGGGTATCGGACGCCATGCGTCGGACATGAACATTTTTTGCCGCAGCCCCGACAGATGGCCGTGCCGCGCCACCGAGAAGCTGCCAACGAAGACGGCCGGCGGGCGAGGATCTCCCCGCACCGCCGGCCGCTCGATCTGCCGAACGCCTTCGGCAACCGACTGGGAACCCGCGTCAATGTCGTGGTCGGCTCACTTGCGCTTGCGGTCGCGCACGCTCGGCACCGCGGCGAGCGTGAACACGAGCACTTCCTCACCGGTGGCCGTGCTGATGTCGTGATGGAGGCTCACCGGCTGCGCGCCGGTGACGTCGTGGACGAGCTTCTCGAGCATTGGCCGTCCCGTGAGCACAAGGTGGCTGCGAAGCTGCTTGAGCAATTCGGCGCCGCGACCGTTGCCGTTGCCGTTGCCGTGCGACTCGATGAGCCGTTGCTCAGCGGCCGTGAGCACACCCTGGAGATGGACGAAGAGTTTGTTGTCGATGAGGTGCGTGTGGATGTCGCGCGGTCCACGGCCCATGTACTCCTGCTGGAACCGCGAGATCACGTCGCAGACCGCGGCCTCGATCTCCCCCTGCGACTTCGCACCCCGCGTCTCACTCATCGGCGCCCCCTTCCTTCGCCACGGACACCCCCACCAAGGTGGGGAGTCTCTGGCGGTGAATTCGTCGCCCTTCACCGCAGTTCGTGAACCTCGACACGCGCGCCGGAAAATTTTCCTTGCGTTTCCTATCTTGACCAATATAATCCACCTCGCCGAAGGGCAGTGGCGTCGCAAAACGCTGCTGAAAGTCGGCAAAAACATCGAAAATCGGAAGACGAGTCGAGGGGCAGTCCGGCACAGTCCGGGTGGTCCGTCGCAGCGTAAGCCGGCGCGAGAGAGTGCCTTCGGGCGTTCTCACACGCCGGCTTTTTTTGTTTTTGTCCGTCCCCCGTGGCGTCTGTCCACGGGAGTCGGAACGAAACCAGCGACGAAGTGAACCCAAGCCATGCACGAACGCGGCGACACCACCCCCCAGCGAGACTCCCCACGATGACGACCCTCCTCCCGGCGCGCGGCGGCACCCCGTGCGACCACGTGGCCCGCCGCGTGGCCCGGTCGATTGGCGGCTTCGAACACACGCTCCTCGGACGCGTGCCCCGCAGTGTGACCGTCGTCGCGATGCCCGACCGGCTCGTCGTGACCGTGCACGAGGCCTTCACGCCGCTCGAGCGGCGCCTCACTGGTGATGCCGGCGGCTGCTGCCGTGTGGACGATTTCCACCGCGACGTGTTCGAGTCGTCCCGCGAGGCGCTTCTGGACCACGTGCGGCAAACCACCGGCGTGGAGCTCGACGCCGGCCTCGTGCACGTCGATGCCGCCACAGGCAGCATCCTCAAGACGTTCTCCACCGAATCGTCCGTGGAGCTCGTGCTCCTCGGGCAGGCGTTACCGACACTCGGTGTGCCGGTGAACGCCCATCTGCACGCCAATGGAGCGGCCGGCATAGGAGCCGGCCGCAGCTGAGCAGTTCTCCGGAGGGACCCACAACCATGAAGAGGTGACCCATGTTGGTGCTGACGAGAAAGAACCGCGAGAGTGTGGTGATCGGGAGGCCCGAAGACCTCGAAGTGATGCTCGAAATCACGATCCTCGAGATCGAGGGCGGCCGCGTCCGCCTCGGCTTCGAGGCCGACACGAAAATGCCGATCCACCGCCGCGAAGTGTGGGACCGGATCTGCAACGGCAACGGCAACGGCGCCGGCGCTGGCACCGCCCCGCGGGCCGGGGACAGGCTGGAAGCCGGCCCCCGGGCAACGTGAGCAGGGGAACGGCCATGAAATCTCAGGGCGAAATCGAGGCGGCCGTCTGCGACGGCATCTCGAGATTCCAGCAGGAGTTCATCGGTCGCGGCCCCAAGGACATTCATTCGCACCTGATCGGCACGCTGCTGGTGGTGCGTTTGCAGGGGGTGCTCACCCCGGCCGAACGCCAGCTGATCGCACCGCAGGAGACGCCAGGCAACGGCGATGGCAATGGCAATGGACACGCCCATGGAAACGGACAGGAGAACGGCAACGGCCGTTCCCTGCTGAAGCAAGTTCGGTCGCACATGGTGTCCACCGGCCGCACCCGCCTCGAGTCGATCGTGGAGGAAGCGGTGGGCGTGAAGCTCGTGAGCGTGCATCACGACATCTCGACGGTGACGGGCGAGGAACTCCTCGTGTTCTCACTCGCCGAGACCCCCGTGTGCCGCCCCAAGAAGCCGAAGGCATGAGTTCACCACGTGGGGCGGGGCGCACG
>JBMLMS010000473.1:0-3983 GCA_049243925.1 Pirellulales bacterium | reverse complement strand
CGCGCGGGGCCAATCGATGCGCCGGCCCCGCAGCCAGATGCCATCGACGTCGCGCGGCACCACGAAGTGGCTCTGCAGGTTGATGGTCTGCGGCCCCGTGAGATCCTCGTCCCGATAGACGACAAGCCCTATCGCATCGGCATCACGCTGGGCTCCCGCCCAGAAGGGCTCGAGATGGAGCGCCTTTTGATGCTGCGCACTGCCGGTGCCGAATTTCTTCTGGCCGTAAGGATCCTCGCGGCCGTCGGGCAAAAAATAGCCTCGCACCGCCCCGGGCCGGCCGGGTAGATCGAACGTGAGCGGTGAGTCGTGCGGGCCGTAGAGAGCCCCCGAGCAGCCGAGCGTGATGTCGGCCAGCAGCCAATGGGTGCGTGACTCCGCCGCCCGCGGCCCCCACGATTGCCGCACGAGCCTGGGGAAACGTTTCCGTGCGAGTTCGAGCAGCCGCTCGGGGGGCATCCATCGGCCCTGTGCGACGTGGAGAACCTCCGCCCCTTTGCCCACGGAAATGTCGCTCCAGCCCATCCACCGCAGATCCTGCTGCAGGCCACCGAGGCCGCGGAGATAGTCGTACGTGCGGCTGTGCGATCCGGCGAGCCGCTCGGCTGCGGGAAAGTAGTTGACGGCGATGTCGGTCCACACGAGCTCCAGGAGCGCGCGGGCCAGGCGCTGCCCCGCGTCATGCTCTGCAAACCGCTCGAGCACCGCGAGGGCCCGGATGTCTACGGCGTAGTAGGGCGGGCTGCAGTATTCGTGAATGCCATACTGCCAGACGTCCGCTGCCAGGCCATCGAGGCGGCGATAGCCCTCGTCAGCGGCGTCCCCGCGGCCGCGCAGCTCGCCGAGCGTGACCAGGTTCGCGGCATTCAGGATCGCGATGTTCGTGTACGACGACGGCACGCGATGCCGGAGGCAGCCGTCGATCGCCCGGTCGACGAGGCCGGCGAGCCGCTCCCGGGCCGGCGCCGGCAGGAAGTCTCGGTGCAGCCGCCAGAGAAGGTGCATGTCAAAGATGCAAAACTCCACGGCATTAGGATCGGTGACCCCGGCGTCACGCCAATACCAGCGAAAGTTGCCGAATGTCGGGCTGGCAGGATTGCGGTCCTGCATCCGCTCACCGAGTTCGAAGAGTCGATCGAGTCGCTCCGGATGCCGCCTGGCCTCGCAGAGGCTGAGCGCCGCGGTGAACAGCGTCCGGCAGGAGAGCGTGGGGCCCGGATCGTCATGCCCGACCTGTCGCCAGAGCACCTCCTGGCTCGCAACGGCGGCGTCGATGAGCTCACTCCGCCTGGCGTCCGTCGCCGGAGATTCGGCATGGCCGACGAGCGCAGCCCACGTGATGGCGATGCCGACGAGCGGCCACGGCCCGCGTGCCGGTCTCATCGGACCGCGAGCATCCGCTCGAGTGCGGCAAGCGCCCACTTCGCCGTTTCGTCGTCGACCCTGATCACGTTCACGGGCCTGCCCCGCTCGAGATGCTCGAGGCTCCAGCAGAGGTGGGCGAGATCGATGCGATACATCGTGGCGCACATGCAGACCACCGGCGAAAGGAACCGGATCGTCTGCTCGGGGTGGTTCTGCTCGAGCCGCTTGACGAGGTGCAACTCCGTGCCGATCGCCCACGTCGTGCCCGGAGCCGCCTGTTCGACCTGCTTGAGGATGTAGCTCGTGGAGCCGACGAGGTCGGCCTTGTCCACCACCTCCATCGAGCACTCGGGGTGCACGAGCACCTTGACGCCGGGCAGATTCGCCCGCAGCGCGTCGACATGCTCCGGCTTGAACATCGCGTGCACGCTGCAGTGCCCCTGCCAGAGGATCACGCGGCTGTTCTTCACTCGTTCGCCCGTGTTGCCGCCGAGCGCCGGATCGTGCGGATTCCACACGCACATCTCGTCGAGGCCCACGCCCATCGTGCGGGCCGTGTTCCGCCCGAGATGCTGATCGGGGAAGAAGAGCACCCGCTTCGTCTTCGCGAATGCCCAGTCGAGGACGGCTCGGGCGTTGCTCGACGTGCACACGATTCCGCCGTGGCGGCCGCAGAAGGCCTTGAGGCTGGCCGCCGAGTTGATGTAGGTGACGGGCGTGATGTCGGCGGTGTCGATCACGGTGCCGAGGTCGGCCCAGGCGTCTTCCACCTGCTCGATCGCGGCCATGTCGGCCATCGAGCAGCCGGCCGCCATGTCGGGGAGCACGACAGTGACGCGCCGGCCATCGCGGGCTGCCACCTGCTCGGGGCGGTTGGCGAGGATGTCGGCCGTCTCGGCCATGAAGTGGACGCCGCAGAACACGATCGCCTCGCAGCCGGCCCGCTCCGCCGCCGACTTCGACAGCTGGTAGCTGTCGCCCTGGAAGTCGGCGTGGGCGATCACGCCGTCCTGCTGGTAGTGGTGGCCGAGAATCACGAGCCGCTGGCCCATTCGCCGGCGCACTGCCTCGATGCGGTCGGCGAGTTGCGCATCTTCGAGGCTGCGGTATTCCGGAAACGGGGCGGCGCGGGGCACAGGGTCGGCGGCGGTGCTCATACGAGAAAGTATAGATCGCCGTGCGGCCCTCGTTCCCGCCCGCTATACTGCCGCCGCGGCGGTTCGCGGCAGCGACCGCCATCTCCCCATCTCTCTTCACTCGGAAGGATCACGGCGGCATGGCGCGAAAAGTGGTGAATCGCAAGGAGCTCAGGGCCCAGGCAGACGCAGCCGAGGCCCGCGCAAAGACGACGAAGAAGGCCGCCAAGGACAAGCCGGCCAAGGAAAAGAAAGAGAAGGCCGCCAAGGAGCCGAAGAAGCCCGCCGCCAAGAAGGCCTCGCGGAAGAAGGTCGCCAAGGAGGTCCGCATGAAGGCCTACTGGGGCGTCTTCAACCCGTCGATGAAGCGGCTCGTGCTCTTCGAATACGCCGACAAGAAGGCCGCCGACAAGAAGGCCGCCGACCTCACCGCCTCGTCGCGGTCGCAGCACTTCGTGCAGCTTGTGAAGGAAGCGATCACCGAGTAGGAGGCGGCGCGATGGCCGGCGGCACCACCAGCACGATGCAGGCGTGGCGACGGATCGTCGTCTGCGCGCTCGCGTGTGTCGTGCTCGCCGGAGTCGGTGGCTGCGGCGGCAAGCCGAAGAAGTCGAAGGCTGGCGGTGGCACGACGAGCGAGAAACTGCCGGCCGTCGACCTCGATACGGCGCTCGCCGTCGACGATGGCCGGATCGCCGTCGCCTCTCCCTCCGGCTGGACACGGCTGCCGCGGTCGAAGGATTACCTCGTCAAGTATCAGCCCGGGCCGAAGAAAAGCTACCCGAAGATCCTCGTCACGGCGGAAGCCGCGCCGGCGGGGTTTGCCGAGGTGACGGCCGACAATCATCAGGCGTTCGCGGCCGGGATCGCCGAGGGCGTCGCGCAAGCGCTCGGCAAGGCAAAGCCACTCAAGAAGGCTGCTGCGGTCAAGGTCGGCCCGCACCTGGGCGTGTTGTGGGGAAGCCCCGGTTCGGCGAAGGTCGACGGCATCTCCGAGCCGATCGAGCGCTGGAGCTACGCGGTCGTGATCGGCGGCCGGATGTACACCGTCGAGGCCCGGGCCCCGAAGGGCAAGGTGGACGACGCCGCAAAGGCCGCCGCGAAGGCCGTGGCCGCAGCCCTCGCCCCGCCGACCGCCGCGACGGCCTCGGACGAAGCCCCGGCCGAGGCAACGCCGGCCGGCGAGGCAGCCAGCCCCCTCGACGCCCTCACGCCGCCACCGGCTGCCGAAGAAGCGAAGCCGACGGAAGAGCCCAAGCCGGCCGCAGCCGCCGAAGACGCCGACAAGTGACGCATGGCTCGAGAGCCGCCGGCTTCGGGCTCCCCATATCCCGTCGCCGGACGTTCGGAGTGTTGAGCAAGCCGGCTCGGGGTTACCCCGTACCGTCTCGCCGGACGTTCGCCTTCGCCCTCCAGGCTTCGGCTCACTCGGATTTGCCTGCGCTCCGGCATCCTGCCTGCGCTGGTCAAATACGCCGTCTC
>JBMLMS010000472.1:0-1654 GCA_049243925.1 Pirellulales bacterium | reverse complement strand
TGCGCAGGGGCCGCTCGGGCAGGAGGAGATTTTCGGGCCGGTGCTCGCGGTGTTCAGGGCCCGTGACTTCGAGGCGGCCCTCGCGCTCGCCAACGACACTTCCTACGCGCTCACTGCCGGCGTGTTTTCCCGCAGCCCGGCCCACCTCGCGCGGGCCCGTGAGGCCCTCGAAGCGGGCAATGTGTATCTGAACCGGGGCATCACCGGGGCCCTGGTGGGCCGGCAGCCATTCGGTGGATATCGGCTCTCGGGCATCGGCAGCAAGGCGGGCGGGCCCGACTACCTGCTCCAGTTCGTCGTGCCCCGCACCGTCACCGAAAACACGCTGCGCCGCGGATTCGCACCGCCGCCCGATCCGGCGTGATCGACGGGCGGCCAGCCTGTGGCCGACGTTTTTCGGCGGGCTGGGAAACGCTCACGAAACGCTTACACTCGCGGCGTACACCTCAGTGGGTCTCTGAAACCACTTTCGGTCTCCAGAGACACCTTCGGAGCACCTCGGCATGCAGCGGCGAATCCGACACTCGGCGGCGGTTGGAATGGCGTGGTGCGCCGTACTGTGCACGGTCTTCACCACCTGCACCGCAGCCGATCTCGAGATTCCTGCCTACGCCAAGGTTTCTGGCGAGGTGTCTGGGTCGCTCAAGTGTGTGGGCTCCGACACGATGAACAACCTCGTGGCCCACTGGGCGGAGGGTTTCAAAAAGTTTTATCCCAGCGTGCAGGAGGGCATCGAAGGGAAGGGGTCTGCGTCAGCGCCACCAGCCCTCACCGAGGGCACGTGCACCTTTGCCCCGATGAGCCGCGACTGGAAGCCCTCCGAGATCGACACGTTCAAGGCCAAACACGGCTACCCGCCGGCGGTCGTGCCGGCGGCGATCGACATGCTCGCGGTGTTCGTGCACAAAGACAATCCGCTGGCACACCTCTCGCTCCAGCAGGTCGACGCGATCTTTTCCAAGAACCGCAACGGCGGCCTCAAGGAAGACATTCATACGTGGGGCGACCTCGGCCTCGATGGTGAATGGAAAGACAAGCCGATCAGTCTGTACGGACGCAACGCGGCGAGCGGCACGTACGGGTATTTCAAGGAGCACGCGCTCTTCAAGGGCGACTTCAAGCCCACCGTGAAGGAACAGCCTGGCAGTTCGACGGTGGTGCAGGCGGTGGCGAGCGACAAATTCGGCATCGGCTACAGCGGCATCGGCTACAAGACGGCCGACGTGCGGGTGGTGCCGCTGGCGGCCAAGGCTGGGGCGAAGGCGATCATGCCGGAGCCGCAATTCGCCTACAGCGGTGAATACCCGCTCGCACGGTTTTTGTATCTGAGCGTCAACTACAAGCCGGGGTCGACACTCGATCCGCTGCGGCGGGAGTTTCTCCGCTACGTGCTCAGCGGCAGCGGCCAGGCCGATGTGAAAAAAGACGGCTATTTGCCCGTGACGGGCCCGATCGCCAAGCGGGCCCTCGAGAGTGTCGGCATCACAGCCCCGTAGCGCGGCACCCCGAGGCGGCATGGATTCCAAGGCCACATTTACGGGCCGCCCGCGCCGCCGGAAGACGCATCCGTGGGTCAAGGCGAGCGATAGCCTGGCCCACATGCTGATCACGCTCGGCGGCATCGGCACGATCGGGGCCGTGCTCCTCGTGGGAG
>JBMLMS010000471.1:0-9489 GCA_049243925.1 Pirellulales bacterium | reverse complement strand
GCAGCCTCGTACGTGCGGCCGGCCTGGCCGTTGGCCGTCTGCGTGAGGGCGACCTGGTAGAGCCGCTCGCCCGCCGGCGTCGGGTATTCGCCGGTGATGCAGGCCTGGCAGAGCTCGGAGGCGTCGAAGCCGATCGAGCGAGCGACCGACTCGATTGGGAGATAGCGGAGCGAGTCGGCGCCGAGCTTCGCCGCCATTGCCGTCTGCGCTTCGGCCGTCAGCCGGCCGTCGGGGAGGAAGGCCGGGGCGAAGAGTTCGTCGATCGTCGACATGTCGATGCCGTAGAAGCAGGGGGCGACGATCGGCGGGCAGGCCACGCGGACGTGGATCTCGCGGGCCAGGCCGAGCGACCGCATCCGGCCGAGCAGCACCTTCATCGTGGTGCTGCGCACGATCGAGTCTTCCACGAGCAGCACCCGCTTGCCTTCGAGCACCTCGCGGAGCGGCGTGTACTTCGATTCGGCCTTCTGGCGGCGACTCGAGGCGCCGTCGATGAACGTGCGGCCGGTGTAGCGGTTGCGGATCAGGCCTTCGACACAGGGGATCGAGAGGGCGTAGGCCATGGCGTCGGCCGCAGCCTTGCTCGTGTCGGGCACGGGCACCACGACGGTGTCGGCGTCGATCGGCACCGTCTCGAGGCGGGCGAGTTCCTCGCCGAGCCGCTTCCGCGTGAGATACACGCTGCGATCGTCCATCGTGCTGGCGACGTTCGCGAAATAGACCCACTCGAAGAAGCAGTGCGCCCGCCGCGGGCTCGCCGCAAAACGTTCGATCCGCATCTGGCCGCCGTCGATGATGAGCGCCGTGCCGGGTTCGAGCGAATGGATCGACTCGGCCGGGAAGCCGAGATTGAGCAATGCCACGCTCTCACTGGCGGCCGCCACCAGCGAGCCGAGGCGGGCGTATTCCATCGGCCGGATGCCGAGTGGATCGCGGGCCACGATCATCCGGCCGCAGGCGTCGAGGATGGCGAGGTTCCAGGCCCCGTCGAACCGGGCGGCGATCGCGGTCAGGAGGTCCACGGGCTGCGGATCGGCAAGCCCGGAGAGCTCGTTGCCGATCGCGTGCATGATCACTTCGGTGTCGTTGTCGCGGGCGAGATGGTTGTCGTCGCCGGCGAGGATCTCGGCCCGGAGTTCGGGGTAGTTGGCAAGCTGGCCGTTGAATCCGAAGGCAAACCACTTGCGCTTTTGGATGTGCGGCCGTTCAAGCGGCTGGGCGTAGCCACGGTCATCGGCGCCGCAGGTGGCGTAGCGCACGTGGCCGATCGCCGCCGGGCCGACATGCTGCTCCATCAGGGCTTCGTACTTGCCCCGGTGGCCGAGGCGAAACACCTCGCTCACGGTGCCCACGTCTTTGAGTGTCGCGAGCAGATGGCTGCGGTGGGGATTCCACGCGGTCATGCCGGCCGACAGCTGGCCGCGGTTTTGGATGTCGAGCAGCATCCGTGGCACGAGCCGCGACACCTCCTCGGGCCCCTGGGCCGGGCAGAGCGGGCTCGGTTCGCCACCGGGCAGGTGGTAGATCGCCGCCAGGCCGCACTCGTGATGGAGTTCGCTCACTGGAGACGTCCGGAGGGAAGGCTGGAAAACCACGCCACCCCCGGACTATAGCGGGCGATCCCGACGTCCCTCAACGGCTCGATCTCTCTCGGCATGAAAACCGCGGTCACGGAGTCGGAGAGTGGTCGACACGGTGCCGCGGTGGCCGACGGTGGCACCCGGTGGGTAGGATTTGAGCTTGTCTTGTGGCTCGATTCTCCGTCGTCTCAAACCCATGGCTGATCCGTCGCGCCGGACCCTCGCCGAAACCTCCCGACTCGTCATCGTGAAGGTCGGCACCCGCGTGCTCACCGGCAGCGACGGCTTGCTCGATATCGCCCGGATCGAGGCGCTCGGCAGGCAATTCGAGGCCCTGCTGGCCCAGGGCAGGCGGGTCGTGCTCGTCAGCTCCGGCGCCGTGGGAGCGGGCATGGGCCGAATGGGCCTGACGACGCGGCCCCGGGAGCTCGCCCATCTGCAGGCCGTGGCGGCGATCGGGCAGAGCAGCCTGATCGAGGCCTACGAGCGGGTGTTTCGCGGCAGCAAGCGGCACGCCGCGCAGGTGCTCCTGGTGGCCGACGACGTGCACGACAGGGCCCGCTATCTCAACATCCGCAACACGCTTCGCGCCCTGCTCGACTACGGCGTGATCCCGGTCATCAACGAAAACGACACCGTCAGTGTCGAGGAGCTGCGCACGAGCTTCGGCGACAACGACCGTCTCGCAGCCCTCGTGACCACGCTCCTCGGGGCCGATCTGCTCGTGCTCCTGTCGGACGTCGACGGCGTCTTCGACCGCCATCCCGCGGAGCCCGGGGCGGCCCGGGTGCCTCTCGTCGAGCGGATCGACGCCCGCATCGAAGGCCTGGCCCGCGACCGGCTCGGCGGCCTGTCGAAGGGGGGCATGGCGAGCAAGATCGCGGCGGCCCGCATCGCCACCGAGGCGGGCGCCCACTGCGTGATCGCCTGCGGCCGCGACGACCACGTGCTCGAGCGGCTGATGGCTGCGGAAGACGTCGGCACGGCATTCCTCGCGCGGGCCACGCCGCTGCCCGCCTGGAAGCGCTGGCTCGGCTGGTCTGCCGACCCCCGCGGCACGGTGACCGTCGATGCCGGGGCACGCGATGCCGTCGCCACCCAGGGCCGCAGCCTCCTGGCAGCCGGCGTGCGCCAGATCGAAGGCGACTTCGCCACGGGTGACGTCGTGGCCCTCGTGGCCGAAGACGGCCGCGAGTTCGCCCGCGGACTCGTGAATTATTCCGAAGCCGAGCTGCGGCGGATCGCGGGCCTGAAGACGGAACGGATCGCCGACGAACTCGGCTACTGCCCCTACGACGAGGTGATCCACCGCGACAACCTCGCCATCACCCGCCGCGACCACGCCGCCGGCTGACGCCGCACCGCCATGCTCCAAGAACTCCTCATCGTTCTGGCCCTGATTCTCGCCAACGGATTCTTTTCCGGGGCGGAGATGGCGATCGTGGCCAGCCGCCGCGGGCGGCTGCGGCAGATGGCCGATGCCGGCGACGACGCCGCGAAGAAGGCGCTCGAGCTGGCCTCGAGCCCCGACAAGTTTCTGCCCACGGTGCAGATCGGCATCACGCTCGTCGGCACGCTCGCGGCCGCGTATGGCGGCGATCGCCTCGTGAGCGACATGGCGGCGCTGATCGCCGCGAACAGCCCACGCAGCCTCGCCGGGGCCGCGCAGCCGATCGCCCTCACGGTGTTCGTGGCGGTGTTCTCGTTCTTCACGCTCCTGCTCGGCGAGCTCGTGCCCAAGCGGCTGGCGCTCCGGCAGGCCGAGTCGATCGCCCGTCTCGTCGCCCCCTTCATGCAGCGGTTCGCCGTCATCACCAAGCCCCTCGTGTGGGGGCTGAGCTCCGCCACCTCAGCCGTGCTGTTCCTGCTCGGCGCCCACAAGCACGACGAGCCGAGCGTTTCAGTCGACGACATCGAGCACCTGCTCGAGGCCGGCCGCGCCGAGGGCGTGCTCGAGGCCGTGGAGCAGGCGGTGGCGACGGAGGCCCTGCGGCTCGGCGAGCGGACGGTCCGCGACATCATGCGGCCGCGCATCGATCTCGATGCCCTCGACATCGACACGCCCCCGGGGGAGGTGCTCGGGGCGATCGCCATGGCGGGCTACTCGCGGCTGCCGGTCTACGAGGGCTCGCTCGACCATATCCTGGGCTACGTGTCGCTCAAGGACGTGCTGCGCAACAACTGGATGGGCTGGCCGATCGAACTCCGTAAGATGATGCACAAGGCGTTGTTCGTGCCCGAGACGATGCCGCTCGATCGGCTGCTCGGGCTGTTTCAAAAAGAGAAAAACCAGCTCGCGATCGTGCTCGATGAATACGGCGGCACCGAGGGGATGGTGACGCTCGAAGACGTGCTCGAGGAGCTCGTGGGCGAGATCCACGACGAGCACCGGGGCGACAAAGAGACGGCCTTCGTGCGGCGCGACGACGGCTCCTGGCTCGTCGACGGCGGGGCCGGCATCGAGGCCCTCGCCGAGCGATTCGAGGTCAAGCTCGACTCCGTGCCCCGCGACTACTCGACCGTCTCGGGGCTCGTCCTCGCGCTCCTGGAGCGGATCCCCTCGGCCGGCGACAGAGCGCAGTGGCAGGGACTGTCGATCGAGGTCGTCGACATGGACGGCCGCCGGATCGACAAGCTGCTCGTGACCCGGGCCTGATCACTGTCCCGTCGGGCCGGCCTTGTCGAGCACGTCTTGAAGGATGAAGGGCTGCGGAAACTTCTCGTCGAGCTGATCGAGCACTTTGCGGTAGCGGTCGATCATCTCCACGAGGTCGTCCCCCGTCAGGTCGTCGGCCTTGAGCACGGGCGACGAATCGAGCACCTCGCGCCAGGCGGCGAAGGCCTCTTCGTAGGCTTTTTTCGCAGGCAAGAGCCGAGCATTTTCAAACTCACGCTCCGCCTGCCAGACCAGCTCGCGGGCCCGCAGCGCCGGCTCCGTCACCTCCACCTCGCAGGAGGCCCGCCAGAAGTCGAAATTCACGATGTCGCGGTAGCGGGCGATGATCTCGGCCGTCTCCGCCGCCTCGACATACTGCCGGGCCAGTTCGCGGGCCTTGTCGCGGACGTCGGCCGGGGCTTCGCGGGTTACCATCGGCCAATTCACGGCGAGGGCCGATTCGGCTTCTGCAGCGGACTGCTGCTGGGCCTCCGTCCGGTCGATCGGCGGCACGTCGAGCGCCTTCCGCTGCGCGTCGGTGAGCGCCGCCCGCTTGCGTTCCTGAATCTCCTTGAAGAGGCCGGGAAGGAGCGCCTCGAGTTCCTCGCCGAGCTTCGTGGCCCGGGCCAATTCGGCCTCCCGCATGCCGAGCCGGATCGGCACGTCCCAGCTCGTGGGAATCTCGCGCACCGAAAACCGTCGCATCTCGTCGCCGGCCAGCTTCCAGGCCTCGCGGGCCGTCTCGCCGAAGACGCCGTCTTCCTCGAGCGCCCGTGCGTGGTTGATCGCGGTCATCATCGGCTCGCTGTGGAAGATGAGGGGCGTCGTCTTGAGCGCGGCACCGGAGTCGGCCAGTTGTTGCGCGGCCAGGTATTTCTCACGAGCCACGAGCCAGTTGTCGCGCTCGGGGAGCGTGCGGCCAGGGCGGTCGCGCTCGTGGAAGTCGTCGTCGGCCTTGAACAGCCGCCGATACTGTTTCTTCTCGTCGGCCCGGCCGATCTTCTGACCGATGAACCAGCCCATCCGGCCCAGGAGCCGTGGCTCGCGCAGGTTGAGGGCGATGCCCTGCCGCAGAAACTCGATGCCCTTCATCACCCAGGCGTAGCGGTCGTGGTAGTCGTCGAACTCGACGGAGATGTTGTAGGAGAGATTGTGGGCCTGGAAGTCCCACACGGAATAAAAGTTGGGCTGGAGCTTCGTCATCTGCTCGAGCGCGGCCGAAAGGTTCGTCCAGTCTTCCACCTTCTTGTAGTGGTTGGCCCGGTCCCAGAGCAGCGTCACGGCCACGTTCTTGAGGCCGAGCGTGGCCAGCCGCATCGTCTCGCTCGTGGGATCGACCTCGCCGAGGTTCGCCTGCGAGAGGCCGAACTTCGCCCGCTGCCGGGCCAGAAATCCGCCCGGGCTCGACGAATCGGCCGGCTGGCTCAGGATCGAGAGCGGCACGAGCAAGACCGCGATCGCCACGAGGGCGAGGAGCGTTTCCCGCCGCAGTCCGAGCCACGATGGTGCAGGCGTGGTCATGCCGCCACCTCCCGGGCCTTGAGACACACCGCCCCCACGACGAAGAAGGCGACGAGATAGCCGAGCGTTTCCATCGCGTGGGCTCCGAGCAGGTCCCAGGGAATGTCGAAGCCGCCCGCGAGGAAATCACTCGTGCCGAGCGCCGAGAGCGAAGGAAAGAGCGCGGCCCCCAGCCGCATCGGAGCCAGCAGCACCGTGTCGAGCGCCTTCATGGCCGTCACGGCCGGGTTCGGGTCGAGGTCGAGCGTGATGCTCGTCTGCGTGACGATCCGGTAGAGCGACTCGATCGGTCCGCCACCCGGCACGATCTTGCTGTCGCCCGTCACCTGGCTTTCGAAGAGCCGCTGGATGAACTCCCGGAACTGCCCGACGAGCACGACGGAGAGCGCCGCCAGCAGGGCGACCGGCCCGGCGAGGAACGTGCTGAACATCACGCCCAGGGCCGTGACGATGAGCATCGAGAACCAGATGCCAAGACAGCTCTTGGCGTAGTTGGCCACGAACGACCCGCTGCCCCTCCGCAGATAGAAATCAGCCTGGGCGACACCGTAGTACTGCGCGGGCTCGAGACACTGGAGCACCACCTCCACGCGCCCGTCGGTGACGATGTCGCCAAACAGATCCACCTGCCGCGTGCCGCCGTCGGTGGTGGTGGCGGCCAGTTGCCGGGGAATCAGGAGCGAGTCGATCGTGAACTCCTTGGCCGTGAAGTAGATCGGGTCGCTCTGCAGCCCGGTGGCGGGATTGCGCACCCGCACGCTGCCGGCGATCCCCTTCTCGATCTCGCCTTTGTAGGTGCGAAACACCCGCACGATCATTTCGAGCGGCAGGCCGTCGGAAAATTCCCGCTCTGTGACGCCGTCGAACGTCCAGATCGCGGCCGCGAGCGATCCGCCCTCGATGTATTGGCGATACGACCACTCGGCGCCGACGCTGATCCCCTTCGTGCTCGGCTTGCCCTGGCGGTCGAGAAACCGGAGCGTGCCGCGGAGCGGCTTGCGGGCCTCGAGCAGGCCCTCCGGCGGCCCCACTTCGTAGGCTCGGCCGGCGGCCGTCTCGATGGCACGAACGGCGTGCCGATGCCCCTGCACGGTGTCGGTGCGGCCGGTGCCGTCGGGCCCGAGCTCGACGCGGTGGCGGTGACCGCGGGCCAGGTTCGTGCGGCCCTCGAGGCCGGTGATCGAGCCGTCTTCGGCCTTCATCTCCAGCACGTCAGCGGCGAGCAGTTCATGCTCATGCCGGACGCTGCGCACCACGAACGCCCAGCCGACGGCCCCCATCAAGGCGAGCAGCACGGTGCCCACGAGTGCGAAGCCGAGCATCCGGCCGAGCACGATCTCGCCGGTGCGCACGGGCTTCGTGGTCACGGTCTGGATCGCCTTGGCCTTGATGTCGGCCGGCAGGCTGAAGACCGAGAGCACGAGCACGACGAGGCACACGAGCAGGTTCGTGGCCGAGAGGATGAAGCCGAGGTAGAGCTTGCCGGGGTTCACGCTCGCCGGGTCGAGAAACCACCCGGCGAAGAGCACGATCACGGCGAACAGGCCGAGCACCACGAGCACGTTGCGCCGCAGCGACTCCTGCACAGCCAGCCGCGCCAGCGCCCAGATTCGTCGCGGCGACATGCCGGCCAGATCGGCGAGTGTGCCGAGGATGCCGCGGTAGACGCGGTCGCCGGCGGCGAGCGGCCCGTAGAGCGCCGACTGCACGAGCCAGGCCAGGGCCGCGGCGAATACCGCCACAAGGCCCGCCACGAAAAGCCAGGAGACGAGCGCGGGCCCGATCCAGGCGGTGAACTTCGGGATTTCCTCTTCAAGAACCATGTGTCGTCCAGAGCACGGGGCCGAGGGCCCGTTCGTTCAGCGGCTCACCCGTTCCTGTCGGCCTGCCGGGCCCGCCGGCCGGGGCGGGCCTCCGTGTCGCGCACCACTTCGAGAAACAGCTCTTCGAGGGTGGTGGTGGGATTGCCGATCTCGATGTCGGCGCCGCCGTGCCGCTGGAGCACAGCCCGCAGTTCGTCCACCGCCGCGGCGGGCAGGCCCCGGGCCCGAATCTGCGTGACGTCGGTGACTCGCAACAGATCCTCCACTCGGCCGAGCTCCTTGAGCTCGCCCTGGTGCAGCACGGCGATGCGATCACACACGTCTTCCACGTCGGCAAGCAGATGCGACGACATGATCACCGTCTTGCCCCGCTTTTTCAGATCGATGATGAGATCCTTCATCTCGCGGGTGCCGATCGGATCGAGGCCGCTGGTGGGCTCGTCGAGGAGCACGAGCTCAGGATCGTTGATCAAGGCCTGGGCGATGCCGATGCGCCTGGTCATGCCCTTCGAATATTCCTTGAGCTGCCGCTTCTTGTCTCGCGAGAGGCCCACCATCGTGATCAGGGCGTCGGCTCGGCGCTTGCGCTCTTCGGGCGGCATGTCGAAGAGGCGGCCGTAGAAATCGAGCGTCTCCTCGGCGTCGAGAAACTTGTAGAGGTAGGTTTCCTCGGGCAGGTAACCGATCCGTTCGTTCTTCGACACGTCGGTGGCATCCTTGCCAAACACGAGCGCCTCGCCCGACGTCGGGAAGATGAGCCCCAAGAGGAGCTTCATCGTGGTGGTCTTGCCTGAGCCGTTGGGGCCCAGGAGGCCGAAGATCTCACCGCGGCGGATCTCGAGGTCGAGCGGCTTGAGCGCCACCTTCTTGCTGCGGCCCCAGAAATCACGGTAGGTCTTCGACAGATTGCGGGCCGCGACGATCACGTCCTGATCCACGGCCCCCCGATCGACTCCCGGCTCGGCATGCATCCTGGTCAGTCCCCGCTCTGGTGTTGACGTAAGTTCTTTCGTTGTACTGGCAAACCGCAGCGCGCGAAGTGGCTGGGAAATTGCCCGTTGACACCTCCGGGGAAGATCCTAAAATTGGCTTGTTGAGATTGATTCTCAGTTTCCATTCGGCCTTCTTTTTAGGAAGTTTGTGATGCGAAAAAATCGTTTTCCTCTTGAAAAAATGCAGCCGAGATCGCGAACTGGGTTCAGTCTCGTGGAATTGTTGGTCGTGATCGCGATCATCGGCGTGCTGGTGGGGCTGTTGCTCCCGGCAGTGCAGGGAGCCCGAGAAGCTGGCCGCCGCTCAGCCTGCCAGAACAACCTGCGGCAGCTGGGGGTGGCGATGCACAACTTCGAGAACACTCGCAAGTATTTTCCACCCCACGGCTCCACCGTCGGCATGACGGCAGGGAGCGCACCGTGGTCAGGGCACGCGCTCGTGCTGCCGTTTTTGGAGGGTGACACGCTCTTCCGAAAAATCGACTTCACGAAGCCCTACTCCAATCAGGCGAACAAGGACCTTTTTCCTCCGAATGGAGTGGCCACGGTTCGCGTAGACGTCCTGCAGTGCCCGAGCGACCTGAACAGCAAACCACGGTTCACGTCATCGGGAGTGCCCGAACACTACCCACTCTGCTATGGCATGAACGTGGGGTCGTTCCTGGTTCACGACCCGGTCACGAAAAAAGACGGTGGCGGTGCCTTCGGGCTCGATAGCAAGTTCCGTGCGGCCGCGTTTCAAGATGGGCTGAGCAAGACGCTCGCGATGGCGGAGGTGAAGGCCTTCACGCCGCGTTTTCACGACGCCGGCCAGCCTTCCTCGCCGACCGCGATCCCCGTAGCACCGGCAGACGTGGTCTCGACGCTCGCGGTCACCGACACTGGATGGTCCGCCGAAAACGGCCACACTGAGTGGG
>JBMLMS010000470.1:0-8744 GCA_049243925.1 Pirellulales bacterium | reverse complement strand
TTCAAGCTCGACGAAAAGTTCGGGCCGGTCGCGGCACCGGTGCGGGTGAGCGTGACCTACTCCGCCGCCGACACGCCCGGCGTGCCCGGCACGAACGGCGTCGTCACCACGACAAAGCCCCGGCCCGACGCCGAGCCCTGGCGGCTCGACTTCTCGGGCGCAATCGCCCCCGAGCTGCTCACGATCGACATCGTGCACTGACGCCGTGCTGTCAGGCCGTCACGGTGGCAGCGCAACATGCGTTCGTGATCGGAGAGGGTAACCATCTGTGAGTGAGTTAACTGTGAGTGAGTTAAGGTCCCTCGGATCTCTCACTCCTGCCTCTTGACGGTATACTCGAAGAGAGCCGCGACCGGTTGTGGGCATTGATCAAACGAGGCGACGCAATGAACAAACATCATTTCACGGTGGTTCTCGAACGCGAAGCGGAGGGCGGCTTCCACGCGTTTTGTCCCAGCCTCAAGGGCTGCCACTCCGAGGGAGATACCGTGGATGAGGCAGTTGCCAACGTCCGCGAAGCGATCGAGGCCTATCTCGAAAGCCTGGCCGCCAGAGGCGAACCGATTCCGGTCGAGGATCTTCTGATCAAGCCGGTCGAGGTCGCTGTATGACGCGGCTGCCGGCCGTAACGGCCCGGCAACTGCTCGCAGTGGCGGAGAAGGCGGGATTCGTGTTCGACCGCCAAAAGGGCAGCCATGCGGTCTATGTTCGTACCACAAAACTTGGTTCTACGACGATCGTCGTGCCGGTTCACAAGGGACGCACACTGAAACGTGGCACCCTGCACGGGTTGATCGACGACATGGGCTTGTCGACACAAGAGTTCATCGACTTGCTCTGACGTCGACGCCGGGGATTCGTTCTGGGGCAATACGAACGCCCACCTCGCCCGACGACCTTCCCGTGATCGACATCTTCTTCGTTGCCGCGTCACTGCCGCAACTCGTACTCCATCCGAAAGAGATCGAGCAGATGGAGGTCCATGCGATCCTTCATCCGATTGCTGGCCTTCTTGCTTGCGACGATGTCCCGGATGTTCGCCACCGGAAAGATGCCCTCTGTCACCGCTCGACGTTTCGCCTCATTGTAGTTCTCGATTCCATCGGGCGCGAACACGATGACGAGGTCGAAAGGACCATCCGTGAGCTGAATAAAGTCTTTACCGGCGATAATGTCGTGTTCCACCGTGTCGTCGATCACAAACCCCAGCTGGCGGACGGCAGTGACGAGGCGGCGACCATTGTCGGCATCCTTGGCCGGAAACACATCGACGTCCTGTGTCGTGCCCGGAAAGCCGAGGAGGATTGCGCCGCCTTTCCCAATGAAGAGATAATCGACTCCTGCTTCCGCGAACGCTTTGGCAACTTCCTGTGCCTGCAGCGGATTGAACTGCGCGCGATCGTTCATTCCAGCGGCGCCGGCTGATACCCGAGGTACGCAGGCAGGTTCGCCGCACACCACTCCCGGTAGGCCCGAGTGCTCGGAAAAACCCGCGTGGCTGGGGCGTCGAGCCCGGGCCGCGAGACGCGGCAGAATCCGTACTTCATCCGGGCCTCGAGCGACCGCTGCATCTGGCGACGACACTGCTCGCGAAACAGCAGGTCGTCTGTTTCGTCCGGAGAAGCCGAGCGTGAAGGAAGCGTGGCCATGGTCCACCAAGATTACTCGATCAACGCAGTTGGATCGACAGCCCGGCCGCACAGGGCAGCCCGACGCGGAGCCCTGGCGGCTCGACTTCTCGGGCCCCGCCGCTCCCGAGCCACTCGCGATCGACATCGTGCGCTGACGCCGCGTTGTCAGGCCGTCGGCGGCGGCGGGGCGAATCCCCCACGACGCGCGAGCGGCTGCGGATCGGGAATGAGCCGCCGGGTCCACGCATAGAACGCCCAGCACGCCAGCAGGAACGCCCAGGGAAGCAAACCGACGACGATCCGAAAGCATGCATCGCCGTCCACGACCCGCCCGATCACGGCCGTCGCGGCGGCGAACACGATGCAGCCGGCGCCGTAGCCCACGTTCACCGCGAGGCCGCGGAAGCTGAGCACCGTCGCCCGACGACCGGAATCGACGAGCTGGTTGAGGTAGTGGCTCTGGAGGAACGTGACCATCCGCATCGCGGTGGAGAGCAGGATCACGAACACGACGCCGACAACGGGCACGAACGCCGCAGTACCGGCGAGCCCCACGAGCGCGACCGCCGCCAGCAAAACGCCGTTTCCGCCGACGCTCGCGCCAAGCGCCAGCCTCCGCAGCGGCCCGGCCAGCGCCAGCCCGAGCAGCGCCGCGGCCGCGCTCACGAGGCCGAAGGCCGGGGCCGGGATGCCGATCTGCTCGTAGAGTTCGCTCGATACGACGAGCACTTGTCGGATCGGCATGTCGATGAGCACTCCCGCCGCGATCACCAGCAGCACCAGCGGCCGGGCGACGATCCAGCGACCGGTGGCCGCGGTCTGGCGAAACGTCGCCAACGGGTCCGCATGGCCCGGGGAGGAACGTGGCGGCTCGCGCATCGCCACGGCCGCCGCGAGGGCCGCGAGGGCGGAGCCGAGCGTGAGCCAGATCGGCAAGCGAAACGTCGCGGCCCGGCTCAGGCCCCCGGAAACGCCGACGCCTCGCGCGAGCGCGTCGAGCGGCCCGGGATCGTAGACGAGGCTGCCCGTGACCATGCACACGATGGTGACCACGCCGCCCACCCGCATCAGCTGCCCGAGCACCGTCGGCCAGTCCCCGGCCCGACCGACGACTGCGAGCGAGTCGAAAGCCAGCGCCTCGTCGGCCCCAGAAATGAAGGCCTCGGCGGCGCCGCTCAGGATGCGGTTGGCCACGAGCGCCGGCAGCACCCAGGCCGACGGCACGGGCACGAGCACGAGGAGCAGCATCTCGAGCACCATCAAGGCCGCCCCGGCGACGACGAGCCGGCGACGGCCGATGAGATCGGCGAGCGCCCCCGACGGCACCTCGAGCAGCACGATCGCCGCCGCCCAGACCGCGTTGAGCAACGCAAACGCCTCGACCGTGATCCCGAAGTCGAGAAACATCACCATGAACACGGGGTAGTAAAACCTCGCGTTGAACAGGATCCGGAAGGCCACGAACAGCCGCACGTTGCGCTCGGCCGCCGCGAACTGGGGTGCTGGTGAGTCGGGAGGGGGCATGCGTGCTCGGGGGCCGGGCAATCGTCGTGCGCTTCGTGCGCGAGGCGTCGCCAGATCTGCGCAGCGGTTATAACGTGCTCGCCGCCGCGACGCCCGCGGCCCCCAGGACACCCTCGGAGTCTCCGCCTTGGAAACCATCGCCCGCGATTTTTTGATCCACCTTCTCGAGACGCCGAGCCCCTCGGGCTACGAGCAGCCGATTCAAAAGATCGTGCGCGACTATCTCGGCTCCGTCGCCGACACGATTCAGACCGACGCCCACGGCAACGTGATCGGGGTGAAGAACGCGGGCGCTCCCACGCGGATGCTGCTCGCGGGCCACTGCGACCAGATCGGCCTGATCGTGCAATACATCGATGCCGACGGCTACATCTCCGTGCAGCCGATCGGCGGCTGGGATCCGATGCAGCTCGTCGGCTCACGGGTCGTGATCTGGACGGCGGCTGGCGCGGTGCCGGGCGTGATTGCCCGCAAGCCGATCCACCTGCTCACGGACGAGGAGCGGAAGGTCGTGCCGAAGATGAAAGATCTTTGGATCGATATCGGCGCGCCCGACAAGGCCGACGCCGAGAGCGTGGTCCGCGTGGGCGACTGCGTGACGTTCGAGCTCAAGTTCCAGCCGCTCCGCAACAACCGCGCCTGCTCCGTGGCCATGGACGACAAGATCGGCCTGTGGGTCGTGCTCGAGGCGTTTCGCCGAGCGGCTCAGGCGGGCCCCCTGCCCTGCGCGCTCTACGTGGCCTCAACCGTCCAGGAAGAGATCGGCCTGCGGGGCGCGCAGACGAGCTCGTATGGCGTCGATCCGACCGTGGCGATCGCTGTGGACGTGACGCACGCGACCGACTGCCCCACGATCGACAAGAAATCGGAGGGCGACATCGGCCTCGGCAAGGGACCGGTGGTGTACCGCGGCCCGAACATGAATCCGCACGTGGTCGATCGGCTCCTCGCGGCCGGCAAGGCGAAGGAGATCCCGGTGCAGCTCGCCGCCAGCGGCCGAGCCACGCCGACCGATGCCAACGTGCTCCAGACCACGCGAGCGGGAGTGGCGACGGGCCTCGTGAGCGTGCCAAACCGCTACATGCACTCGGCCGTCGAGACGATCTCCCTCGACGACGCCGACCGGGCCGCCGACCTGCTGGCCGCGTTCTGCCGCGGGCTCGAGGGCCCGATCGACTGGGCCCCGTGAGCCCGCGAGTTTGTAGGACAGGCTTCAGCCTGTCACCGCCCGCGCGCAGGGCATCCACTCGGCTTACGCCTCGGGCTTCCAGAGCGGTTTTGGAAAGCCCGAAGCGCAAGAAGGGCATCCACTCGGCTCACGCCTCGGGCTTCCAGAGCGGTTTTGGAAAGCCCGAAGCGCAAGAAGGGCATCCACTCGGCTTACGCCTCGGGCTCGAGCTTTGCCGCTTACAGGGCGCGGCGGTGTTTGCTGCGCTTCGCGCGGCCAGCCGCTGCTGGTGCTGGTGAGGCCACGGCTGCCGCGTGGGGTGCGCCGCGTCGCTCCGTGCGCGACGAGCGCTCGCTCCGGCGCGAGCCGCCTTGCCGCCCTCGCCCGCGTGACTGGCCGCCGCGTGGCCGACGATCGTGCCCGCCCTCGGACTGCGGCTCGATGGGGGCCGCAATGCCGTCCGGTGCGTTCTCCGCGGGGATCTTCATCCGGATGAGCCGCTCGATCGCGGCCAGCCGTGGCCGTTCTTCGTGGTCGCAGAAGCTGACGGCCGTGCCCGACTGCCCGGCCCGGCCCGTGCGGCCGATGCGGTGCACGTAGGTTTCCGGCTCGTGTGGCAGCTCGTAGTTCACGACGTGCGACACGGCGTCGACGTCGATCCCGCGGGCGGCGATGTCGGTCGCGATCAGCACCGGCGGCCGCGGCGACTTGAAGGCGGCGAGCGCCCGCTCCCGTTGGTTTTGCGACTTGTTGCCATGGATGGCTGCGGCCGAGATCCCGGCCTTGTCGAGATCGCGGTGCAGCTTGTCGGCCCCGTGCTTGGTGCGGGTGAACACGATCACCCGCGACATCGGCTCCTCGCGCAACAGCTGCACGAGCCGCTGCTTCTTTTCCTGCTTGGCCACGTGATACACCGACTGCGTGACCGTCTCGGCCGACGTGGCCTGCGGGGCCGTCTTCACCTCGAGCGGGTCGCGCAGCATCGAGTCGGCGAGTTCGCGGACCTCGGCCGGCAGCGTGGCCGAGAAGAACAGCGTCTGGCGGTCGCGCGGCAGCATGCCCACGATCCGGCGCACGTCGTGGATGAAGCCCATGTCGAGCATACGGTCGGCCTCGTCGAGCACGAGAAACTCGACACTTCGCAGATCGACGAGCCGCTGGCCCACGAGATCGAGCAGCCGGCCGGGGGTGGCCACGAGCACGTCTACTCCGCGGGCGAGAGCATCGGCCTGGGGCCGCTGGCTCACGCCGCCGTAGATCACGGCCGCGGTCGTTCCGGCATGCCGGCCATAGGCCCGCACGCTCTCGTGGATCTGGGCAGCGAGCTCACGCGTCGGTGCGAGCACGAGCACGCGGCAGCGCCGTGCCGCGGCGCGGCCGGGGGCAGCCCGCAAACGCTCGATGAGCGGCAGCGTGAAGGCGGCCGTCTTGCCGGTGCCCGTTTGGGCGCAGCCGAAGAGGTCGCGGCCGGCGAGGACGTGGGGAATGGCCTTGGCCTGGATCGGCGTGGGCGTGGCATAGCCCTCGTCGGCGAGCGCGCGGAGCGTGACGGCCGAGAGGCCGAGGTCGGCGAATGTCGGGGTGCCAATCGAATCAGAAGCGGGGTTCAACATAGATTTTCCTTCCAGAGAAACAGAGCACGCGCGGACCAGGAACAGACCTGGAGGGGGCGAAGCCACGGTGGCAAAGCGATCCCGGCGATGGATCACTGCCTGCCGAACCGCCGCCCTACCCGGGAGTCGGCCCAAGAGGCCGACATCAACCGGAAGGCGAACGCTGCGAAAGATGCGATCGCGGCAATGGAGAGTCGGCACGCGGCCGACTGATTGCCCTCATCGATTCCGAACTCCCAAACCATACCACACCGGTATCACCCGGGCAACGCGGCCCGAAATCCGCCAATCGCCCGAGCTTGCCCGGGCTTTGCCCCTTTCTGTAGTCACGCTCGTTTATCTCCTTAGGCCCAACCCCGGAGATTCACTCATGCATAGCCAATGCCGCCCTCGTCGAGATCGCGTTCTCGTCTGCTGCTTCACGCTGATCGCCGCCTCGGTAGCCCAGCCAACCAGTGGTGTGGCCGGGGAGCGAGGCGAATCGGTCACGCCGCGGGCGGTCGTCAAAGCCGTCAACGCCCTCGTGCCCACGGATATTCCGATCGCAGCTGCCTCGAGCACGCCGTGCGCTCTTGCAAAGCTGCCTGGTTCGCTGGCCAAGCTGCTGCCGCTCTTGCCGAGCGACCACCGGGACTTGATCGAGGAGTGCGCCCGCGGCCGTATGAAGATCAGACGCACCGTGTCGGCATTCGACCTCGTCACGGCGATCGACGATCCGGCCGACCGCCCCGCGGCCGTGGCCAGCCTTCGCGGCTTCTTTGACGGGCGGGCCGTCGATGCAGCCATGGGCGCGGGCCTGTCGGGCGAACCCTATCCGATCAGTTTTGACTGGGTCGTGGTGCTCGACCCGCAGTCGCAGACCCTCTTCAGCTTCGTGCTCAACTGCCACGATTAAGACCGCCCCGCGGCTCTGCCAAAACGGCACGCCCGCCGCCCCGAGCGTGGGCGGCATCGGGCCACAGGCGGCGGTTTTCCAGTCGATCACCCCGTTCCGCGGCTTTGGCACGCCGGTTGCTCCCCTTTTGGCCGTGTTGGTGTAGGCTGCCAAACCCGTCGGGTTTTTGGAGCCCGTGAGTTCTGTCGACCTGTTCCCGAAGGAGTGCATCGTGGCCAAGCAAATGGTGTTCGACGATGAGGCCCGCCAGCCGCTGCTCGCTGGCGTCTCAAAGCTCGCCCGCGCGGTGAAAAGCACGCTCGGCCCTCGTGGCCGCAATGCCGTGCTCGACAAGGGCTGGGGCTCACCGAAGGTCACCAAGGACGGCGTCACGGTTGCCGAAGACATCGACCTCGAAGATCCCTACGAAAATCTCGGCGCGCAGCTGGTGAAAGAGGCGGCGAGCAAGACCAACGACGTCGCCGGCGACGGCACCACCACGGCCACCGTGCTGGCCGAGGCGATCTTTCGCGAAGGCCTGAAGATGATCGCCGCGGGCGCCGACCCGATGGCCCTCTCTCGCGGCATCCACAAGGCCGTCGAGGCGGTCTCGAAGTCGATCCTGGCGATGGCCACCTCGATCAACGAGAAAAACAAGAAAGAACTGATGCAGATCGCCACGATCGCGGGCAACAACGACCCGACGATCGGCAATGTGCTCGCCGAGGCGATTCTCAAGGTCGGAAAGACGGCGTGATCACCGTCGAGGAGGGCAAGCAGGCCGAGACCACGGTCGACGTGGTGGAAGGCATGCAGTTCGACCGCGGCTTCCTCTCGCCGCACTTCGTGACCGACGCCGATTCGCAAACCTGCGAATTCGAAAACCCCTCGATCCTCCTGTTCGAAGAGAAGATCTCGAGCGCGAAAAACCTGGTGCCACTGCTCGAAGCGATCAGCAAGGCGGGCAAGCCGCTCGTCGTGATCGCAGAAGACGTGGAGGGCGAGGCGCTCGCCACGCTCGTGGTCAACAAACTGCGCGGCATCGTGCAGTCGGTGGCCGTGAAGGCTCCCGGCTACGGTGACCGCCGCAAGGCGATCCTCGGCGACCTCGCCGTGCTCACCGGCGGCCAGGCGATCTTCAAGGATCTCGGCATCGCCCTCGACGCCGTGAAACTGTCGGACCTGGGCCGGGCCAAGAAGGTGATCATCGAGGCCGAGAACACCACGATCGTGAGCGGCGGCGGCACCAAAGCGGCCATCGACGCCCGCGCGGCCCAGATTCGTGAGGAGATCGAGAAGACCACGAGCGACTACGACCGCGAAAAGCTCCAGGAGCGGCTGGCAAAGCTGGCCGGTGGCGTCGCCCAGATCAGCGTCGGGGCGGCAACCGAGACGGAGATGAAGGAGCGGAAGGCGCTCATCGAAGACGCCAAGAGCGCCACCCAGGCGGCCCTGGCGGAAGGCATCGTGCCGGGCGGTGGCGTCGCCCTGCTGCGAAGTGAGAAGGCCCTGGAGAAGCTCGACCTCGAAGGCGACGAAAAGCTCGGGGCGTCGATCGTGAAGAATGCCCTGCGGTATCCGCTCGAGGCGATCGCGGCGAATGCCGGTGTCGACGGGCCAGTGGTGGTCAATCGCGTGCGGCACATGAAGGGCAAAAACGACGGCTACGACGCCGACAAAGAAGAGTATTGCGATCTGGTGAGTGCCGGCGTGATCGACCCCGCGAAGGTGGTGCGAACGGCCCTCCAGAATGCCGCCAGCGTGGCGGCGCTCTTGCTCACGACCGAGTCGCTGATCACCGAGATTCCCAAGGCCGAGGAAGAGGCCGGCGGCGACGGCCATGATCACCACGGCATGGGTGGTGGCATGGGCGGTATGGGTGGCATGGGCGGTGGCATGGGCGGAATGGGCGGAATGGGCATGCCCGGCATGAT
>JBMLMS010000469.1:0-18917 GCA_049243925.1 Pirellulales bacterium | reverse complement strand
CGGGCAAGGCTTCGGGTGCGGATTTCGCTTCGAGTTGTCGGAGGCGTTCTTCGAGGGCCGTCACCCGCTGCCGATCCTCCGTCAGCGCGTTCGACACGGCTTCGAGCGAATCGAAGCTCGCCGCGGCGCTCGGCAGGGAGATCGACGGGCCCCCGGATGTCTCCGCGATCACGAGCAGATCGTCGGCCCAGGCCCGCGGACCACCGCCTGGCAAGCCGACAGCCGCGGCACTGGCGAGTGCAAATGAGACCGCACAGATTCTCGAGAGACGCCACACCCGTTTCACGGCAGCCTTTCCCTTGCCTGCAGCCTCTTCCTTATCGTCACGCTCCGACTGCGCGCTTCACGTTCAGGCAAACCCTGACGGCGAAGCCAGCATGCGGGGCCCCGTCAGGCGGGGGCCTGGGGGCCCTGCGGGGAGTGCGGGGGCGCTGTCGGCGCGATCACAGGGTCGACTCCGATGATCGCGATCTGCATGGATGGCTCCCTCGGCAGCTCCCGATGGCGGCACCAGGCCACGGCTGGCCCCGGGCAGCGCCTTCCTTTCGCACCGCCTAGGGGAAGTGGCATCGAAAACAGCCGGTTGTTCGGTAGGCTCTGGGCGACAGTTTGTGCACCGAAGCCGTCCCGAGGCCATTGAGCATGACACTCTCCATCGTGGCAGCCCTTCCACTGTGGGCCGTGGTGACGGGCGAGCAGCTCTCGCGGATTCTCGAATCGCTCGAGCGGAATCTGCTCACGCCGATTCCGCTGTGCTTCGTGCTCGGCATCGTGTGCACGCGGATTCACGGCGGGATCAAGATCCCGAAGGAGCTATATCTGTCGATCGCCATTTTTCTCCTGATGTCGATCGGCTTCGTCGGCGGACACGAGTTGGCCCACGAGTATCAGATGCACGGTGTGTCCACGATCTGGAAGCCGGTCTTGGCGACGCTCTTTCTGGGGTGCCTCACGCCGCTCACCTCGTTCGTCGTGCTGCGCTACCTCGGTGGCATGTCGATCGCCGATTCGGCGGGTATCGCTGCTCACTACGGCAGCACGTCGGCGGTGACCTATGCGGTGGCCAACTCGTTCGTCGAGCAGACCAACCATCCCGCCAACAGCTTCCTGCCCACGCTCGTCACCATTCTCGAGTGCCCGGGCATCGCAATCGCGCTCGTCCTGGGCGCGGGGCTTTCCGCGCGAGAGCGGGCGGCGAAGGCGGCCCCGGAACGGCGGCACGTCCGCGAATCGAAGCTCTACGAGGCGCTCTACGAAGTGATCACCGGCCAGTCGATCATGCTGATGGCTGGCCTGCTGGTGATCGGATTCATCTCGACGATGTTCATGGACGACCAGGCGTTTCAGCCGTTTTATGAATTCTTTCAGAGCAAAGGCATGCTCTTTCGGGGTGCGCTCTGCATCTTTCTCCTCGAGATGGGGCTCGTCGCCGGTGAGCGGCTCGGAGATCTCTTCAAGGTCGGCCCCTTTCTCGTGGCTTTCGGCATCCTGATGCCGCTCGTGCACGGCTTCCTCGGCGCCTATCTCGGTCACGCGGCCGGCTTGAACCTCGGCGGGTGCACCGTGTTGGCGGCGATCGTGGCCAGCGCCTCCTACATCGCCGCTCCTCCGGCCGTGCGGCTGACGCTCCCGGAGGCGAATCCGACGTATTCGATCACGGCGGCGCTTGCCATCACGTTTCCATTCAACATAGCCTTTGGCATCCCGATCTATTACGAAATGGCCAAGTGGCTCGGGGCGACGTGACTTTGTCCGGGGAGGAATCGTGCATCTCTATCCGCTCAAGCTCGTGACGATCGTCGGCGAGACCGTGATCATGGAAGACATCGCCGACGAGGGGCTGAAGCTCGGTGCGACCGGCTACACGCTGAGCGAGGTGATCGGCGAGGGGTCGAGGAGTGCCCGCAACGTGGCGTCGACCACGGGCGCCAAGACGATGAAGCTCGAGTTCGTCGTGCCGATGCACGTGGCCGAGGCGATCCTCACGCACGTGTCGCACGAGTATTTCGAGCACTACGCCTGCATCGCCTGGCTCGCCGATGTGCAGGTCGTCCGCGGCCAGCAGTACATCAAGTAGTGCATCGCGCGGAACAGCAGCTAGGCCGTGCCTCTCGGGTTACTCCCACTCGATCGTGGCCGGCGGCTTCGACGAAATGTCGTAGACCACGCGGTTGACGCCTCGCACCTCGTTGATCACCCGGCTGGAGATACGGGCCAGGACGTCGTAGGGCAGGTGGCTCCAGTCGGCCGTCATGAAGTCTTCCGTCTCGACCGCCCGCACGGCGAGCACGTCGTCGTAGGTGCGGGCATCGCCCATCACGCCCACGCTCTGCACCGGCAGGAGCACGGCGAACGCCTGCGAAACTTGTCGCATGAGCCCTGCCCGTTCGAGCTCCTCGAGCACGATCGCATCGGCCTGCCGGAGCGTGTCGAGCCGCGGCTTCGTCACCTCGCCGATGCAGCGGACGGCGAGGCCGGGGCCGGGGAACGGATGCCGCCACACGATCCGCTCCGGAAGGCCCAGCTGCAGCCCGAGGGCACGGACTTCGTCCTTGAACAGGTCGCGGAGCGGCTCGATCAGCTCGAACTGGAGGTCTTCGGGCAGTCCGCCCACGTTGTGGTGGAGCTTGATCGTGGCGGCCGGGCCGTCGGGCGCCGCGCCGCTCTCGATGACGTCGGGATAGAGCGTGCCCTGGGCGAGGAACCGCGCGCCGGTGATCTTGGCCGCTTCGTCTGCGAAGCAATCGATGAACGTGCGGCCGATGCGGCGCCGCTTCTCCTGGGGCTCGGTGACGCCGGCGAGCACGTCCAAAAACCGCGCTTCGGCTGGCACGACGTGCAGATCGGTCTTGAAGTGGGTGGTGAACTCGTCGATCACCGCCGCCGCCTCGTTTTTCCGGAGCAGGCCGTTGTCGACGAGAATGCACGACAGCTGGTCGCCGATCGCCCGGGAGAGCAACGCCGCGACGACCGCCGAATCGACGCCGCCGGAGAGCCCGCAGATCACGCGGTCGGGGCCCACGCGCCGCCGCACGTCGTCGATGGTCCGGGCCGCGAAGTCTTCCAGCCGCCAAGACCCGCTGCAGCCGCATACGGCCGTCAGGAAATTAGCGAGCATCCTGCCCCCGGCCGGCGTGTGGGTCACCTCCGGGTGAAACTGGAGCCCGAAGACGGGCAGCGTGGCATGCTTGACCGCGGCCAGAGGGCACGTCGGCGTGCTGGCCAACGGCACGAAATCGGCCGACACTCGGTCGACCTGATCGCCATGGCTCATCCAGACCTCGGTGTTTCGCGGCACGCCCGCAAACAGGGTGTCGGCGGTGAGCACGTCGCAGGATGCCCGGCCGTATTCCCTGGCCTGCGCCTGCCCCACGGAGCCGCCCAGTGCCTTGCATGCCAGTTGCATGCCGTAGCAGATGCCGAGCACGGGGATGCCGAGGCGAAAAATGCCCGGATCACACTGCGGGGCGCCGGCTTCGTAGACGCTCGCCGGCCCGCCCGAGAGGATGACGCCCTTGGGGTCGAGTTCGCGGATCCGGTCGGCCGTGATGTCGTGCCGCACGATCTCGCAATACACATTTTGCTCCCGCACCCGGCGGGCGATGAGCTGGGCATACTGCGACCCGAAATCGAGCACGAGCACGCGCTCTGACTGCGGGGCCGGGCCGGCGGACGGCGCGGGGCTCGAAGGGGCGGCTGCAGACGGCATGGCGGAGCACTCGGAGGGACGGAAAAGCCCGCCAGTATAGAAAATTCCCCTGTGGGCGTTCTATAGTGCCCCGATATCTCGCATGCACGCGCTCCTCACGAACGACGATGGCATCTTCGCACCCGGCCTGGCGGCCATGGAGCGAGCCATGCGCCGCCTCGCCACCGTCAGCGTGGTGGCGCCATCGACCGAGCAGAGCGGTGTGGGGCATGCGATCACGTTTTTGACGCCGCTGACCGCCAAGGAGATCTTCGACGGCAGCCGGAGCCGCGGGTGGGCCGTCGACGGCAGCCCGGCCGACGCGGTCAAACTCGGGATCTCCGAGTTTTGCCCGCAGCGCCCCGACGTGATCGTCAGCGGCATCAACGCCGGCCTCAATGCCGGAATCAACGTGCTCTATTCGGGCACCGTGGCCGCGGCCGTGGAAGGCGCGTTTTTCGGAATCACGAGCATCGCCGTGTCGCTCGAGTATGACGAGCACGCCGACTTCGATCGGGCCGCCGAGATCGCGATCGACGTGATTCGGGAGTTGCTCGCCCGCACACCGCCCGCCGGCAGTCTCTTCAATGTCAACATTCCGACGCGGGCGCTCGCTGGGGCACCCGTGCTCCGCGTGGTGCCGATGAGCACAGCCCGCTACGGCGAGGCATTCGAGCGGCGGGTCGATCCGCGTGGCCGGCCCTACTACTGGGCCACCAACGAGCCGCCTCCCCCACCATCGCCGAGCGAGTCGGACGTGACGGCGCTCGCCGCCGGTGACGTCACGCTCACGCCGCTCGATTTCGATCTCACACGCCGGGTTGCGATCGACGCGCTGGCTGAGGGGCCCTGGCGGATCGGGCCTCGCGGCTGAGCCGGTGTCAGCCACCGAGCCAGAGGCTCACGCCCAGGCCGAGGGCCGCGACGCCAGCGAGCGCCACGACGACCCAGAAGCCGAGCGGCAAACCCGCCACCTGCTTCTCCATCAAAACGCGAAGCGGCGCCCCGAGGCCGCCACGGGAAGGTTTGTGCTTCGACGCCTTCGGCGCATAGGTCCGCCCGCCGCCCTTCACGGGTGGCCCACCGGCCGGCCGGCTCCCGGGCGGAGCCGCCGCCGGGCCGAACGACAGGCTCGAGAGGTCCACTGCATCGTCGGTGCGATGCGGTGCGGGAATGCCGGGGGGCACGGAGGCCGGCCGCGGTGGCGAGCGGGGCGGCCCACCCAACGCACCGCTGCCGCCGGATCGCACGACCCGGCCCGAGCTGCTGCTCGGGCCGCTGCGCATCACGGTGCCGGGCGGCAGGATGCGGGTGGCGTCGGACCCGGCTGCGGGGGTTCGTCGGAGCGGCCGCCGGGGTGGATCCTGGCGGCCGGAAGGCTTCGCGGCCGATGACGCCAGCCAGGCCTCGAGTGCCTCGGCCACCTCGCGGGCGGTCTGCGGCCTCGCTTCGGGATGCTTCTCCATCATCCGGAAATAGAGTTCGGCCAGTGCCGGCGGCACGTCGGCCCGCTCGTCGAGCGGGTTCGGCGGCGGCTCTTTCATGTGGGCCCGGATGCGTTCGGCGAGTGAGCCCTTCGCAAAGGGCGCCCGACCCACGAGCAGATAGTAGAGCGTGCAGCCGAGCGAGTAGATGTCGGAGCGCCGGTCGGCCTTGTGGCTGTCGCGGGCCTGCTCGGGGGCCAGATAGTCGGCCGTTCCCAGCACCTTTTCGTCGTGTTCGCGGGTCAGTGAGGCCTGCTCCTCGTCGTCGTCGAGTGCCAGGCCGAGATCGAGAATCTTGATCGTGCCGCGCTTGTCGAGCATCAGGTTGGCAGGCTTGATGTCGCGGTGCACGAGCCCCTCTTCGTGCGCGTAGTGCAGGCCCACTGCGGCTTGCCGCACGTAGTCGGCCGTATCGCGCAGATCGAGCGGGCCCTCCGCCTTGACCTTCGCATGCAGGTCGGTGCCCTCGATGTATTCCATCACGATGAAGTGCACCGCGCCCGAGGCCTCGAGATCGAAGGCCCGGGCGATGTTGTGATGGCTAAGCCGATAGGCCACCTGGGCCTCGCGTTCGAATCGCGCCAGATACGAGCTCTGCTCGACCCGCTTGATGGGCAGCACCTTGATCGCCACACGCTGCCGAAGCGTCGGGTTTTCGGCGAGGTAGACGCTGCTCATGCCCCCCGCCCCGAGCAGGCGCAGGAGGCGGTATTTGCCGAGTGTGAATCCTTTGCTCTTGCCCTTGCGCAGCTGCTCGAGCTGCCATTCCGTGAGGAGCTGGCCTTCGACGAGGGCCGTCGTCAGCGCCTCTGGCACGGGCCCCGATTCACCGCGCAGGGGATCGGCCAGGGGAGCCAGGCTGTCTTCGGGCACGAGCCCGCTCGCGCGCAGCACCCTGAGGAATTCGGGCAGGGTCTGGACAGGAGGTGTGGCGTCGCTCATGGTGGATCGGGTTTGCCGACGGTGTTCATCGTACCTTCGCCATGCACATCGTGCTCTATTCACGCCGCGGCTGCCACCTCTGCGAGCGGGTCGAGGACTGGCTCGCCTGCCATGCTCCAGACGGAGCCGTCATCGACGTCGATACTGTTCCCGAGGCGGCCCGGGCCTTCGGGCTCCGTGTCCCTGTCGTGGAAATTGATGGCGTGGTCGTCCTGGAGGGGCGGTTTGACGAAGGTCAGTTCGTCGCCGCTACACGCCCAGGTTAAGGCCACGCCGGTGCAAGGCGCCGATGAGTCCCGACGCCGACTTGAACACTTCGGCATCCCAGCCGCAGGCCCGGGCGGCTTCCACGTGGGCCGGAATGTCGTCGCAAAAGAAGATCCGCTCCGGGGCCACGCCGACCTGCGCGGCTGCGGCTGCGTAGATGGCGGGCTCCGGTTTCACGGCCGACACTTCATGGCTGAGCACCGTCACCCGGGCGTTGCCCGGCAGGATCGCATACCGCTTCGACAGCAGGTGCTCCCAGTGAATGCCGCATGTGTTCGAGAGGATGCCGATTGGCACGCCGGCCCGCGCGAGGCCGGCGATCACCGGCAGCATCTCGACATTCAGCGTGAACATGTCGCTGGCAGCGGTGGCCAGAAGGGTCGGGTCGGCCGCGGCGCCGACGTGCCGGGAAAACTCGGCGTGGAAGCCCGGCCAGTCGATCAGCCCCCTCTCCAGCCGTTGCTCGAGCTGCGTGGCCGCGAGCGTCGCCTGCACGGCCTCGACCGGCACGCCGGCCACTGCGGCCATCTGCCGATGGGCACGCTCTCGATCGAACATCACGACCACGTTGCCGAGATCGAGAAACACGAAGGCGGGGCGGCGGGGCATCGGTGGGCGTGAGGGCGAGCGGCGGGAGGAAGGCGCTTTGAAAGCGGTGCGTGAGATACTATTCTGCCCAGGGCACCTCCGAAAAGGTCTCCGGCCGGCGGTTCGCCGCTGTCGGAGCGATCCTCGCCCCCGAAGGAATCCCAGGCATGGCCGCTCTCAACCGCTACAGCTCCCGCATCACGCAGCCCCGGTCGCAGGGCGCTTCGCAGGCCATGCTTCTCGGCACCGGCCTCCAGCCCGCCGACCTCGACAAGCCGCAGGTGGGGATCGCGAGCATGTGGTACGAGGGCAACACTTGCAACATGCACTTGAACACGCTGGCGGCCAAGGTTCGCGAAGGCGTGGTGGCGGCCGGCATGGTGGGGATGCGGTTCAACTCGATCGGCGTCAGCGACGGCATTTCGATGGGTACCGAGGGGATGAGCTACTCCCTTCCATCCCGCGACATCATCGCCGATTCGCTCGAGACGGTGATGCATGCCCAGTGGTATGACGCCCTCGTGGCGATTCCCGGCTGCGACAAAAACATGCCCGGCTGCCTGATCGCGATGGGCCGGCTCAATCGTCCGGCCCTGATGGTCTACGGCGGCACGATCAAGCCCGGGCACCTCGCCGATGGCACGGCGCTCGACATCGTGTCGGCCTTCCAGTGCTACGGCGAATACGTGGCCGGCCGAATCGACGACGCACGGCGTGGCGACATCGTCCGCCAGGCATGCCCGGGCGCCGGAGCCTGCGGCGGCATGTACACCGCCAACACGATGGCCACGGCCATCGAGGCGATGGGCATGGCGCTGCCTGACAGCGCGTCGATTCCCGCCGAGCACCCCGACAAACTCGCCGAGTGCCTGCGGGCCGGGGCGGCGATCCGCCATCTGCTCGAGATCGACCTCAAGCCGCGCGACATCATGACCCGCCGCGCCTTCGAGAATGCGATCGTCACCATCATGGCGCTCGGTGGTTCGACGAACGCCGTGCTGCATCTGATTGCGATGGCCCGCACCGTGGGCATCGACCTCACGCCCGCCGACTTCCAGAAGACGGCCCGCCGGATCCCCTACCTTGCCGACCTCAAGCCGAGCGGCAAGTTCGTCCAGGAAGACCTGCACTCGGTCGGCGGCACGAGCGGCCTCATGAAATACCTGCTCGACAAGGGCCTCATGGACGGCGATTGCATGACCGTCACCGGCAAGACGCTCGCCGAGAATCTGGCCACGAGCAAGGGGCTTGCTCCGGGCCAGAAGATCATCCAGCCGGTCGAAAACCCGATCAAGAAAACCGGCCACATCACGATTCTCCACGGCAACCTCGCGCCCGGCTCGGCCGTGGCGAAGATCACGGGCAAGGAAGGCTCGAAATTCAGCGGCCCGGCCCGCGTGTTCGACAGTGAGGAGGCGATGCTCGCCGCCCTCGAGCAGGGCGGCATCAAGCGGGGCGACGTCGTCATCATCCGCTACGAGGGGCCGAAGGGCGGCCCCGGCATGCCGGAGATGCTCACGCCCACCTCGGCGCTCATGGGCGCCGGCCTCGGCAACGACGTGGCGCTCATCACAGACGGCCGGTTCTCGGGCGGCTCGCACGGCTTCATCGTCGGCCATGTCGTGCCCGAGGCGCAAGACGGCGGGCCGCTCGCGCTCGTGCGCGACGGCGACAGGGTGGTGATCGACGCCGAGACCGCGTCGATCGACGCCGAGGTCTCGGAGGCCGAGTTCGCGAAGCGGCGGGCCGCCTGGCAGGCCCCGCCCCCCAAGGCCACACGCGGCATGCTCGCGAAGTACATCCGCTGCGTACAGCCGGCCTCCAAAGGCTGCGTCACCGACGAGTGACGCGACTCACTCGCGAACTCCGTCCCGCCTGGCTCTGCCTCTCATAGCCCAACCCGGCTCGGGGTCGCCCCTACCATCTCGCCGGACGCTCACTGCGCCCATCCTGGGCTTCACTCGCTCGGATTTGCCTGCGCTCCGGCCTCCTGCCTGCGCTGGTCAAATACGCCGTCTCAACGATAGGGGTAACCCCTCGCCTCCTCAATGAAAGCCCGAGGCGTAAGCCGAGAGGATGCCCCGGTGGCGAAACACGACGCGTATTCCCTTCGGCTCACGCCTCGGGCTTCCAGACGGGGAGGCGAGGGGTTGCTCTCTCTCCCTCTCCCTCTGGGAGAGGCAAGATGGAGAGGCCCGCAGCGAACGTCCGGCGAGGGGATACGGGGAGCCCGAAGCCGGCGAGCGTTCAACCAGCCGAACGTCCGGCGAGATGGTATGGGGTAACCTCGAGCCGGATTGTGCGCATGCGATTAGGACCGCGCACTCCGCCCTACCTCGGCACCGGGAGCGATTCGATCGGCACCGGCGGGCCGGGGGCGATCGTGGCGCCCGGCGGGAGCTGCTCGGGGGCGATCGGGGCCCCGAAGACTGGGCCGCTCGGCTGGGCGGGCGCGGCAGTCGTGCCCGCGGCGTCGGGCGGCTGGTAGTAGGGCTCGGGCTGTGGCAGCGGGGCCACGCCGAGTTTCGTCAGCATCTGTGAGAGCATGCGCTGCTCGAGCAGCGGGTCGCGGCCGAGCGGGATCCAGCCGAGGTTGGGGTCGGGTTCGCGACCGGCCGTGGCTGGTCGCCGACCTGCTGGCCGAGCGTCGGCAGCGGCGTGCCGTAGCGATACAGCGAGTCGTCGTTGCGAAACGAGGCGCCGCCCGCGGTGGCCCGCATCGGCCGCGGCATGTTTTCGAGCTCCTTCATCACCACCGTCTCGATCCGCCACCCGGCGGGATCGGGGATCAGCCGCAGCGTGGCGCGGCGGCGGATCGACTGCAGCGTGCTCTCGAGCCGCTCGCGGAAACCGACGGAATCGCCCCGCCACGGCTCGAGGAGCGTAGCCCCGGTCTGCGGATACGTGTCGATGCGGCCCTCGGCGGGCACGCCGTTGGAAAACACGACCCGCTGTTCCGCCTGCACCTTGAAATAATCGTCGGCCACGTCCACCATCTGCTGCCAGACGACCTCCGCATCGAGCGGCGGAATCACGGCGGCGTTTTTCGTGCCCGGGCCGGGGACGAGGCCGGGCCCGGTCACCTGCCCCTGCGGGCCGATCACGGTGCCCGCCGGCAACGGCGCGAAGGGGTCGGGCTGGGCGGGCACGGGCGGCTGCGCGAGGCCGCCCTCGGCCACGAAGGCAGCCATCAGCACGGCCAGAAACGTCGCGGAATTGCGGCGAACCATGCGGGGGATGGTCGTGAATCCCCCGCCCCGGCTCAAGGCCAGTGTCGGGCCCGGAAACGCGGCTATTCCGCGCCCAGCTGGCCTGCCATCTCGTCGAACAGCCGGGCGAACCGGGTGTGAGAAGTGTGCAGGTGCTCGCCCTGCGAGATGAACCGCATCCGGTCGTTGCGGTCGAGCCCCTGCTCCGCCAGGATGTGCTCGAACGGCGTGCGGTTCGTGGCGTAGATCACGAGCAGCTTGTGTTCGTCGAGCTGCACTTCGAGCGGCAGTTCCGGATGCATGATCGCGATGCCGGTGCAGCCGTCGTTGAGTAGCAGGTCTTCGAAGTCCCAGAGCACGCTTTCGAGCACGAGCCGCTCGATTCCCGTGCGGTTGACTTCGCTGCGGGAAGCGTCGGCAGACGAGGCCTTGGCGTCGTGCGACGTCTCCAGCACCACGTCGCACACGTCGCCAAGCGGCTCCAGCACCGCCAGGAACGTTTCGAACAACTGCTCGCTCGACACCGAGGCGATGAGCGCCGGGAGCCGCATGCCCGTGCGGGCGTCGGAATAGGTGTCGAACCGGTAGCCGGCCTGCGGCACCACCTCGAGCTGCCAGCTCGGCCGCACCGCTTCGGTGAGCGTAAAGCGGCCGTAACGCCGGCGGGCGAGATGGGCTTCGAGCGAGCGGCGGTCGGGACGGGCGATCGCCCCTTCTGGGGCCGGCGCACGGCGATGGCTCTGGGTCGCGTCGAGATAGTCGTCGAGGAAACGCATGATGGCGAATGGACCGGAGGAGGTGGCTGATGAGCTGGCGAGAGCCGTTGCCGGCCTGCCAGACCCACAAACCTAGGACACGGTTCCCGGCCGTGCGGCCGCGGCCCGCCGAATCTGCGGAAGACACCCCGGGCTCGTTGCCCTTTTCGGGCCCGAAAGGCCATACTGACGGGCTTTCCGCACCCCGAGGAAGGCCGCATGGACGGGAAAATCGTCGCAACCGGGATCACCTTCGATGACGTCCTGCTCGTGCCCCGGTATTCGGCGGTCGTGCCGGCCGAAGTGGATGTCAGCACGCTCCTGACTCGTGGCATCCGGCTCACGATTCCGCTCGTCAGCTCACCGATGGACACGGTGACCGAGAGCGAGATGGCGATCGCCCTCGCCCAGGAGGGCGGCCTCGGCGTGATCCACAAGAACCTGTCGATCGAACGGCAGAGCGAGGAGGTCGACAAGGTCAAGCGGAGCGCGAACGGCATCATCATGGATCCCGTCACCCTGCCCCCCACGGCCACGGTGGCCCGGGCCCGTGACGTGATGGATCAATACAACATCTCGGGCGTGCCGATCACGGCCGACAATCGGCGGCTCGTCGGCATCATCACCCGGCGCGACCTGCGGTTTCTCGAGAGCGGCGAGACGCCGGTGGCCGAGATCATGACGAAGACCGGCCTCGTGACGGCCACCGGCACCGTGTCGCTCGACGAGGCCGAGAAGATTCTGATGGCCAACAAGGTCGAGAAGCTGCTGCTCATCGACGCGGCCGGCCTGCTCACGGGGCTGATCACGATCAAAGACATCGACATGATGAAGCGGTTTCCCAATGCCTGCAAAGATCGTCAGGGGCGGCTGCGGGTCGGCGCTGCCGTGGGCGTGTTCGACTTCGACCGCGCCGAGAACCTGATCGCCAAGGGAGTCGACGTGCTCGTCGTCGATTCCGCCCACGGGCATTCCTCGAACGTGATCGAGACGGTGTCGACGATCAAGAAGCGGTGGGGCATCGAGGTGATCGCCGGCAACGTCGCCACCCGCGAGGGCTGCCGCGACCTGATCAAGGCCGGTGCGGACGGCGTGAAGGTGGGCATCGGCCCCGGTTCGATCTGCACGACGCGAGTGATCTCGGGCGTCGGCGTGCCGCAGATCTCGGCGGTGTGGGAGGCCTCCCAGGAGGCGGCCGCTGCCGGCGTGCCCGTGATCGCCGACGGCGGCATCCGCTATTCCGGCGATATCACCAAGGCGATCGCCGCCGGGGCACACTGCTGCATGGTGGGCGGCCTGCTCGCCGGAGTCGCGGAGAGTCCCGGGCAGACCGTGCTCTACCAAGGCCGCACCTTCAAGGCCTATCGCGGCATGGGGTCGCTCGGGGCGATGGTGCAAGGATCGAGTGAACGGTATCGGCAGAAGGCCACCGGCCGCGGCGGCGACAAGCTCGTGCCCGAGGGGGTCGAGGGCCGGGTGCCCTTCAAGGGCCCCTTGAGCGTGTTCGTCTACCAGCTCGTGGGCGGCCTGCGAGCCGGCATGGGCTACTGTGGCACGCGAACGATCGACGAACTGCGGCGGGATGCCCGGTTCATTCAGGTGTCGGCGGCATCGGTGCGCGAGAGCCATCCCCACGACATCGTGATCACCCAGGAAGCCCCGAACTACTCCGCCGAACACAAGCAGGGGGAGTGAGGCGGCGGAGCCGGGGTGCGGCGAGCCGGGCGAGCCAGGCAGGCCGGGCAGGCTCGGGGCGACCGTGCGGCTCGATTCAAGGAACGAAAGGCGAGGCCCGTCGCCGGTCGATCTTTCCCGCATGGAAAGCTCCGCCCAAGCCCGGCTTCTCGTTCACGGCAGTCGGTGTCTGTTTCGGCCGTTGGTGCTCGCCGCCTGCCTGGCCGCCGGGGCTCTGGCAACGCCGGCCCGTGCGGCCGACTGGCGTTCGTTCGAGGGCGGGATGACGACCCATCGAGCCGCCCATTTCGAAAGCGGCCCCGCCACGGCGGAGGACGGTGCCAGCGTGATCATGCGGGTGTCGGCCAAGGCAGATGCCTGTGCTGACGCATCGGCCGACTGTCGCGACGCGCTCAAAGCCCTGCGCGACGACGACATCGCCGGCATCAGCCTGGATATCCGCGTGGGTGGTAAGCCGGGCAACGACTACCCGTGTGAGTGTCGGATCGAAGGCGAAACCTACGAGCCCAGGCGGTTCGCCACGACGACGTTCACGTGGAAGGCCGCGGGCTATTGCCACAAGCCGCTGTACTTCGAAGACTGGAACCTCGAACGCTACGGCCACTCGCACGGCTGGGCCGACCCGATCATTTCCGGTGTGCATTTCTTCGCCACGCTGCCCGTGCTGCCCTACAAGATGGGCGTCGAGCTGCCGTGGGAATGCGTCTACCCGCTGGGCTACTACCGCCCCGGCAACTGTGCGCCTTGGACCTGCCCTGCCGTGCCGATCAGCGGCCGCGGGTTGGCCCTCGAGGCCGCCACCGTCACCGGCCTCGTCTTCCTGCTGCCATAGCGGCCTGCCGCGGCCGATCAGTTCTTGCGGACCGTGGCGATGTAGGCATATCGCCGCGCCACCGACTCGAACGTCACATTTGCACGGCCCGAGCGCCCGAGCGCCACGAGAGCCTCGTGCACTTCGGGCCGGTAGTGGACATGGAACATGGCGAGCCACTTTTTCAGGCCCGCCGCAAACCAGCGGGGCAGATCCTGCTGGTCCCAGAAGTCCACGATCAGGATTTCCCCGCCTGGCTTGAGATTGTCGAGGGCCGCCTCGATCGCCCCGGGCCAGGTCGGCACCATCGACAGGCAGTAGGAAAAGTAGATCGTGTCGAACGGCTCTTCACGGCCGAACATCCGCCGCGCATCGAGCTGCTCGGCAAGCCCCTGCCGGAGCACGATCGGCGGGTGTCCGGCCCCGTCTGCCCCCGACCGGGCGATGCTCGCCGCAGCCGTCTCGAGCATTTCGTGAGAGGCATCGAGCCCGAATAGCCCGCCCGGCTCCCGGCGCCGTGCCAGGCGAATCAGATTGCGGGCGGTGCCGCAGCCCACCTCGAGCGTCGCCGTCGCGGGCGACGTCGTCACTTTGTCGAGCAGCCGGTCGCGGCCGAGCAGGTAGTAGGCCCGCGTCAGGTCGTAGATATGCCGCGTGAAGCGATACATCCGGTCCATCGCCACGGCATGATCCGCCGGACCACCGCCGCGGTTGTTCGACGACGATACAGGGGGCCTTCCCGGGCTGGCTGTCATGCGGTCGGCAGCATCTCGTAGAGATGGAACATTCCGTAGATCGCCGACCGATCCTGGGCGTGCAGGCTTCGTGACCGCTCGGCATCGTAGTGAAACCGGCCGCGAGTTTCGGGCGACAAGGCCGACTCGATAGGCGACTTTTCTCCCGCCGTACGGAAGATCACCCGCGTGTCTGGGCCGCCCACTCGCACCACCTGCCGCCACAAGTCTTCGATCACGTGGGGCGGCATCCAGTCCTGGCTGTCAAGAAAGATGAAGCCGTTGAGCCCGCCGGGTTTTTCCGTCTGGAGGTAGTCGCCGAGCGAGGCGATATGGGTTTCGACACGGCCGACCATCGACTTGATGAGGTCGTAGTTTTCACGCTTGAGATAGTCGGGCAGGCCGCGGCGGCCGTCGTGGTCGTAGCGACGGCCGAAGGCCTGCCAGGCGAAGTAGTTGTCGTCGAGCGGAAATCCGCAGGCGAGCCGACGAACACGCTGCTTGTACATGTCGAACAGTTTGCTGCCGTCGTTCTCGTGCTCGTCGAGCATGGCCTGGTGCTGGCTCGGCGGGATGCCGAGGCTGTAGACCGCCACAGGCTGGCGGCCGAGCCAGCGGACCAGCCGGTTGTCGAAGAGCGGCCCGAACGTCTCGTCAAAAATCCGTTCCTGCTCGGCGAGCGTCTTGGCGGTCACGAGCCGGGCAGGATCGCGGCCGGTGCTTTTGGCGATCCCATGGACCATGCGAAAGAACTGGCCGAGCTTGGCTTTTTCGTAGAGCCCGCGCTTGAAATACCCGATCCGCTTGGGGCCGATCGTCCGTCCGGGCCAGTCGGTCGTCTCCCAGAATGCACGGGTCTGTGGGTCGAGATGGTCGCGGAGATATCGGTGATAGTTCGGAATGTTGTCGTCGTGCCGACCATACCCGAAAAAATTATAGAAGGTGTCGTAGTCGGGAAGATGCGCGAGCGCCGCGAGTTTCAGCCGCGTGAGCGCCATGTGATTGGCGTTGAGATCCACCGCCACGATCCGCTTCGGAGCGTGGATGAGATAGTTGAGCACGTTGCAGCCGCCGCTCGAGATCGTCAGCAGGCTCGAATCACGGCCCAGCCGGAGGGCCTCGGCGTCGACCCGCGGATCCTCCCAGATCTGGTTGTAGACAAAGCCACGAAACCAGAGCGTGAACATCCGCTCCAGCATGCCGCGCTTGCTGGCGAGTTTGTGGTGGTGAACCGCCTTTCGCAGGCGGGTCGTGTTGTCGCCAGTGGCGGCGAGGCTGGACATGGGGTTCGAAGCACCTGGGGTGAGCGGGGATGCCGCGAGTGTAGCCGGTCAGCCCCTCGCCTGTTGAGGGCGGGCTGCAAAACCCTGATCAGGGCCGCGCCGGAGGCGGCTGCACCGCCGGCGGGGCCCGGGCATCGATCGAGCCGACCAACAGCGCCGAAGCCCCGGCGAGCTCGCGGCCCAGTTCCACGATCGCCGTTTCCACGGCCGTCAATTCGTCGCCCGCTTCCGTGACCCGCGCTTCAAAACGCTGTGCCATGCGTGCGGCAGTTTCGGCGTCAGACTGCCAATTCGCACGGTCGGTCGACAGGTCTTCCGCCTCGCTCGTCTGGAGCTGCAATTGATTGTCGGCACTCGTCTTGGCCGCTGCGAGGCGGGCCGTTGTCGCGGTGACCGCAGCGATGTCGGTCTCGAGCATCCGGCGAATAAAAGCCATGCCTTCGATCCGGATCGTCTGCTCGTCGGCCGCGCCAGCCGGGCGATACTCCGTGCCTTGGATCGCCGTCTGGGCATCCGCCAGCGGCCGGCGTCTTTCGACCGTCACCAGGGTCACCGTGCCGTCTTGCTGCAGCGTGCGGGCCGTAGCCAGATCGAAGGTGGCGGTTTGCCCGGCCTCGAACTCGACCGGATCCCCGGTGGCCCGCGTTACCGAGTGGGCTTTCTTGAATTCCACCGACGCCCAGTAGGTTCCCGGAAGGATCGTGCCGTTCTCGAGCCCTTCACCGATCTCGGCCCATTGATCCTCCGGCACCGTTTCAGCGTGCTGGCGGACTTCCGCGAGCTGGTCTTCGAGGTGTTTGAGCATCTCCTCGGGGTCGCTCTTGCGTTGCTCCGGCAGGGCCGTGGAGCCCTCGGCATCGGCGGTGACCGTGCGATGGAATGCCATCCACCGATCGACTGGAAGATCTTCATACACGGTCACTTCTTCGCGGGCGGCCTGCCAGAGCGCCTTGTCGGCGTCGCTCGGCGGGAGCGACGGCACCACCGTGAGCGAGTTGCCGTCGACTGCCTCGACGCTGAAGGCTCCGAGAAACCGGCCGTTTTCCTCGACGGGCGCGGCATCGAACAGATACACCTCGGCGCCAGGATTGATCGTGATCTTTTCGACGTCTTCGATCGTGATCCGACCGGCCTTGACCGCACCATTCGGGCCGACTGCCGGAGGCTGAAACGCCGCTTTTTCCCAATGCCGCCCGCGCCAGGTGTCGATGCGGTCGTGCACCCGCTTCCACCGGGCTATGTCGTCGGCGAGCGCCGTGAGTGATTTGCGATCGGGGGTGGCCACGAGTCGCCCACCGGCGGCGGGCGTGAGGCCGTCACGCTCCGAGGCGAGCTTCGCCTGATAGTCGGCGACGAAGGTACGCCACGCACGCTCCCGTTGCGCGAGCATGCCGGCGAGGAACGTGTAGCCGGTCGCCGCGAGCAACACCAGGATGGCCGCCGTGATCGTGCCCCAGTTCCAGCCGCGATGGCCGACGGCAAACAGCACGATGCCCGCGAGCAGCACGAGCGGAATCAACGCGAGCAGCACGATCTCCATGCACCACCGAATGCAAACGAACGGAACTGGCGACCGCCGCCCGGCGCCGCTGCATGACCGCAGCATCCTGATTATGAACTCGATGCCGCATGCCTGACGAGGTCGGTTTCGCGGGGGGCTGGCACCGGGCGCGAACGGCAGCCCGTCGCCCCGCGGCGACCAGGAGCCCGGCGACGCGTCGCCTGCGGGCGACACGCCAGGCCGCTCTCGCCGCGAAGCCCCGCCGAGACCGCGGTGTTTTCTGCGGGAAAAGGCTGTTTTTGCCGGGCCTGCGGGGGAGCCCGGCCGTTTGGCATCGCGAATGCTCTGTCAGGCAGCGTCGGCCGCCCGCACCCGCAGCCCGACCGCTTCACCCCCCGAGGATTCCCATGCCCCGCTCCGCCGCCAAGCCCGTGGTCCCCCGCACGATCGGCCACATCGACGATCCGGTGCGTCTCTATCTGCTGCAGATGGGCGGAATTCCCCTGCTCACCCGTGAGACGGAAGTGTCGAGCGCGCGGCAGATCGAGCAGTGGCGGCGGAAGTTTCGCGACACGATGCTCGGCAACGATCTCATTCTCGCCGGCGCGATCAGCCTCTTGGAGCAGGTGCAGGCGGGCCGGCTGCGGCTCGACCGCACGATCGAGGTGTCGGTGACCAATACGGCCGAGAAGAAGCGAACCCTCCGTCGGCTGGGTCCGAATCTGGAGACGCTGCGGCGGCTCGAGCAGGAAAAAAAGGCGCTCTTCAAGATCGCGATGTCGCGCCGCGTGCCGCTGGCCCAACGGCGGGCCGCCTGGCGGCAGCTCGTGCGCAAGCGGAGCAAGGCCGTGCGGCTGGTCGAGGAGATGAATCTTCGCATCCAGCGTCTCTACCCCCTGCTCAAGAAGCTGCGCGATGTCGCCCGGCGCGTGGAAGCCACGCCGTCTCCAGCCGAGCGGTCTGTCGCGGCGGCTACCGCCTGGCGCCGCGATCAGCGCCGTCTGCTGCTCGCCGTGCGCGAGAGCCGCTGCACGTTGGCCCGCCGGCTGGCCAGGCTCGACGACCTGCAGACGCGGTATGACGCCGCCAAGCGGGTGCTCGCCGCCGGCAATCTGCGGCTCGTGGTCTCGATCGCCAAGCGCTATCGCAACCGTGGGCTCACTTTCCTCGACCTGATCCAAGAGGGCAATTCGGGCCTGATGCGGGCTGTCGACAAGTTCGAGCACGCCCGGGGCTTCAAGTTTTCGACCTACGCCACGTGGTGGATCCGCCAGGCGATCACCCGCGCGATTGCCGACCAGAGCCGCACGATCCGTGTGCCCGTGCACATGGTCGACACGATGACCAAGCTCCGAAACCTGACCCGCGACTTCCGCCAGCAGCACGGCCGCGATCCGAGCGTCGAGGAGCTCGCCACTCTCGGCGGGCTCTCGATCGACGAGGCCACCTGCGTGTGGCGGATGTCGCGCCAGCCGGTGTCGCTCGACCAGCCCGTGGGCGAGAGCGACGACACTGGCTACGGCGACATCATCAAGGACCACCGCGAGGAGGATCCGCTGCGTGGCATCAACGACCAGTCGCTCCGCGACTCGATCGGCAAGGCCCTCGACGGCCTCTCCTATCGGGAGCGCGAGATCATCCGGATGCGGTTCGGCCTCGCCGACGGCTACGCCTACACGCTCGAGGAAGTCGGCTCGATCTTCAGCGTGACCCGCGAACGGGTGCGGCAGATCGAGGCCAAGGCCGTGGAAAAACTCCGGCAGCCCGGCACGCAGAACAACCTCGCCAACTTCGTCGACGGCGCCTTGGCCGATCGGTTCGCCCCGCACTCCCACCGCGCCCTCGTCGGCCAGGCGTGAGCCGGGATGTGCCCAGCCGTTCAGTAGGGCATGTGATAACGACCCACATTCGGAGCCGGCGGTAGGCATGCTCGACTCCGGTCGTGTTGAGAGTACAGGAC
>JBMLMS010000468.1:0-3197 GCA_049243925.1 Pirellulales bacterium | reverse complement strand
TCGGCCTCGTCGGCGCCGCCCCACTGGCCGCCGCCGATGCCCCAGCCGCCGAAGCTGATCTCCGAAACCTGCCAGCCCGTCCGTCCACATGTGCGTGTCTTCATGGCGGCGAAGTCTACACTGATGCCATTCATGGCAGGCTCTTTTCTGGCATCACAGCTGTGGGACTGGCGACACGACGTCCGCGGGCGGCCGTTGTTTCAGATCGGCGTGATCCTCGTTGCCAGCGGCCTTTTGCATGTGGCCATCTGGGCAGTGACGGGCGGGCCGTGGGAGGGGCCGGTCACCTGGCGGAAGCCGATCCTGTTCGGCATCTCAGGCGGGCTTACTGCGCTCTCGACAGGCTGGGCCTGGGCGCAGCTTTCGTGGCGCCGCGGCGACCGCTGGCTCGCCGCAGCCACTGCCTGGGCGCTGCTCGTGGAGGTCGCCCTGATCGACCTACAGGCCTGGCGGGGCGTGGCGAGCCACTTCAACCGCTCGACGCCGCTCGACTCGTTTCTCTACGACGCCATGGGGGGCCTGATCCTGTTCGTCACACTCGTTGCGATCGACCTCACGATCCGCTTCTTCCGGCAGCGCACCGCGCTCCCGGCCGATATGCTCCTCGCCGCCCGCGCGGGCCTTCTGTTTCTCGTCGTCTCCTGCCTGCTCGGCATCTGGGTCAGCGTCTACGGCGACATCCGAGTGGCGGAGGGACTCTCGCCCGAGATTTTTGGCCGTGCCGGTGTGCCAAAGTTTCCGCATGGCGCCGTGATTCATGCCCTGCAGTGGCTGCCGCTCCTCGCGTGGGCGGCCCGCCGTGCCAGTCTGTCCGAACCCGCGCGGCTGCGGCTCGTCACCGTTGCCACGCTCGGCACGGCATTCCTTGGCGCATACGCGCTCGTGCAGACTCTCGCCGGCCGATCAAGGTTCGACGTCACGCCCGGAACGGGAGCGCTGTTCGCAGGAGGGGCGGCATGCCTCGGGCTGCCGGCGGTCATCGCGGCCTGGGCGTGGCTGCGCCAGGTGCAGACGGGCTCGATTTCGCGGCAGTAAGGTTCTCAAACCACGTCCGCACTCGCTTCGTGGACTCACGGTCGTCCAGAAACATCGCGCACGAGTGGGCGCCGAGGCCCGACGACACGAACGTCGTCGGCACACCCAAGGCCTCCGTGATCGGCTTCACGGCGTCGGCCGGGTTGTCGGTGTGAAAGACCGATGTCCCACGAAACCGGCCCGCCCGTTCGAGCGCCCCGTCGAGCGTCGCGCCGTTCCAGCCGTCGCCATCATAATGCTGGCAGCAATGTAGCCCTTTCCAGAGCGCTGCGATGCGGTCGTTGCGCAGGCCGATGAAGCCACAGGCGATCGCGCCTCTGGAGAAGCCCGTGAGCACGAGGCGCTCGCGGTCGCCGCTGAATCGTTCACAGACGTCCTCGACCGTAGCCACGCAAAACTCGGCCGTCCGCTCCGGGTCACCCCAGCCGTTTTCGGCCACGTGGCCACTAGCATCCACGAACGGCAGGCTGATCCAGATCGCTCCCCGGCCCCGCGTCATGCCGTAGCCGATCACGCACTGCTCTGGGCGGCCGGTCGAGTAACACGCCGAAGTAAAGAAGATGTTGCCCGGGTATTCGACGACGACGGGGTGGCTCCCTCCTGGCTGCCAGTCGCTCGGCAGGTAGAGGAGTGCCGCGGGGGGCGTCTCGATTCCTGGCCCCACCTTCAGAGGCCGGTGGCGCACGCGCCGCCCCGGAGCCGGTGGCCCGTCCTCGACGATCGGCACGTCGAGTCTCCCCGCGGGCCGCGTCCACGGAGGGGCATCGCCAACCGCTGCGAGATCGGCCACCTCGACCGTCTGCCCCGCGGCTGGCTTCCTGAGCATCACCTGAACGCCCCGCACACGCGCTGGGTCGAGTTTCGGCGTGCCGTCGGGAAACGTGGCCCGCAGCGGGCACGAGAACGTCCGTGTTTCTCCCGGACGCAGGACTGCGAAGTCTGCGATCGATTCCCAACCGTCGTCGGCCACGACCCACAGCGCCACCTCGATGGAATCAGTGCCTGTGTTCCCGATGGCAGCCTCGATGGCCCGCCGTGCGCCCAGATTCCATTTCTCTGCGGGCGCGGATACCAGAGCCCATGCGTAGGGCCTCGCCTCCGTCGCCCGCACCACAAGCCGCCGCTCCGGCGCCGATCCGACGAATTCCAAGCTGACACCGCGACGATCGTGCACGTCGTCGGTGTCGTCCACATGCCGCCAGAGCGGCTCATGCGCCGCCGCGACGGCCTGCGACACGATCGGCCACAGGAGTGCCGTCGCGACTGGCAGCAGCAAACGCCTGGCGTGTTTCATGCCCTCACGGTACCGAACGTCGTGGGGGCGGTGCGCGATTGAAAAGGATTTTTACGCATTTCTCCGCGGTGATTCTCGCACCTGGTTTCCGTACCATGAAGTGCAGAATCGAAGGGTCTCGCGGGGTTGGAGTTCCATCGCATCCATGCGGAAAACCGGGTTCACGCTCGTCGAACTGCTCGTGGTGATCGCGATCATCGGGGTGCTCGTGGGCCTCCTCCTGCCGGCGGTGCAGTCGGCCCGTGAATCAGGCCGTCGCAACGCCTGCAGCAACAACGCCAAGCAGATCGGCCTGGCCGTGCAGGGCTACTGCGATGCCAAGAAAGTGCTGCCTCCACAGGCGGCGTCCACGACCTTCGAAACGGCGAGGGGGAGAAGCCAGTTCCTCGAAGGCCACGGCTGGTCGTTTCTCGTGCTCCCGTTCATGGAGCGATCCGAAATCTACGACTCGCTGTCGAATGGTTCGCTGGCGGGATTTTCGCACACGGTCACAGTCATCAACGGTACGAGTGCTGCTGCGGCGGTAGCTCGCCAACCCATCTCCACCTTCATCTGCCCGAGCTGTCCGCTTCCCACGCTCACGCCGGAAGCTGAATACAACTTAGCGGGTGCGTCTACGGCTGCGTCTAGGGGGTATCGGTCGAGCAAGTCGAACTACGCGGCGAGCGGCGGCCCCTATGGCCTCGGCTGCTCGGGAACCACGGCCTCCATGCTGGGCCCGTGCATCGAAAGCTCCACCGGTGCGATCCGCAAGCTCCGCGGCCGACCGCTGCGCGACATTGTGGATGGCACCTCGAAGACGTTCCTGCTCGGTGACCTGCCCCCATGAATGGAACCAGTCTCTATCAGTAGGGTAGCCCTGCCAAGG
>JBMLMS010000467.1:0-12620 GCA_049243925.1 Pirellulales bacterium | reverse complement strand
AGAAATGTGTGCTCGCTTATTCGGGCGGGCTTGATACGTCGGTGATCCTCGGCTGGCTCATCGAGCAGGGCTACGACGTGGTCGCGGTGTACGTCGATCTCGGGCAGCCGTGCGAGGATCGTGAGGCGACGTTGAAGAAGGCCCGTGACTGCGGGGCCGTGAAGGCCGAGATCGTGGACGTGCGCGAGGAGCTGTGCCGCGACTTCGCCTTCCCGACGCTGCAGTGGCAGGCCCGCTACGAAGGGACCTACCTGCTCGGCACGTCGATCGCGCGGCCGCTGATCAGCAAGGTGTGCGTCGAGATCGCGCACCGCGAGGGGGCCACGGTCTATGCCCACGGCGCCACCGGCAAAGGCAACGACCAATGCCGGTTTCAACTCGCCGCCGAGGCGCTCGACCCCACGATCACCGTGCTCGCCCCGTGGCGGATCGCCGCGTTTCGCGACCGCTTTCCCGGTCGCAAGGAGCTGATCGAATTCTGCGAGCAGAAAAGCATTCCCGTGAAGGCCTCGAAGGGTAAGCCCTACAGTTCCGACGAAAACTGTCTGCATACGAGCTACGAAGCAGGGCTGCTCGAGGAGCTCACCACCGACGGATTCAACCTTGTCGATTTCGGCATGACGGTGTCGCCGCAGGCGGCGCCGGACACGCCCGAGACTGTCACGATCGACTTCGAGGCCGGTGTGCCGGTCCGCGTGAATGGCAAGGCTCTCAAGCCCCACGAGATCGTGCTCACGCTCAACGAGATCGGCGGCCGCAACGGCGTCGGCCGGACCGATATCGTGGAAAATCGGCTCGTTGGCATGAAGAGCCGCGGCGTCTACGAGGCGCCCGGAATGACGCTGCTCTACGAAGCCCATCGGCTCGTCGAGCAGATGACGCTCGACCGCGACCTCGTCCACCTCCGCGACCGGCTCTCCCCCGAGGTCGCCGAGATGGTGTATTACGGCTTCTGGTATTGCGCGAAGATGGACGCGTTGCTCGCTTTCGTCCGCGAGGCACAGAAGCCCGTGTCGGGCAGCGTGACGCTCGACCTCTACAAGGGCAACATGCTCGTCAAAAGCCGGGAAAGCTCGCAGAGCCTCTACGATGCGGCGATCGCCTCGATGGAAGGTGGCGGCTCCTCCTACGATCAGACCGACGCCGAGGGCTTTCTGCGAATTCTCGGCGTGCCGTTGCGGGTGCAGGGCCGGGTGCGGCCGAGGATGTGATGCCAAGCCGGCTCCTGCTGCTGGTGCGCATCGACGCGCGGCGTCCCGCCGCGTGGCTCACCCTGGCGGCGGCGGCAGCGGCGGGCATGCTGTCGGCCGCATCGTTCGACGCCGGTCCGACGCCCGCGGTGTGGGCCGCCGTGGTGGGTGCGGTGCTGGCCGTTGCGGCGCTGGGCATGGCAACGCTGGGCGACGTGACATCGCAGCGGAGCGGGGCCATCTGCGACACGGTGTGGTGTGCGGAGCGTGCGGCATGGCCGCTGGTTGGCTGGCTGGCGGCTGCCGCGTGTCTCGACGCCGGGGGTGCGACTGCGTGTGGCGCCGTCGGGAGCGTGGCCGGCGGAGCGATGTATGCGCTGCTCTGTCGGCGTGGGCTGCTCGCGGCGGATGCGGCGAGCGTGACGCTGGTTGTGGCCTGCTGTGCCGGCGCGGCTGGATGGTGGGCCGACACCATGTGGCCCGGGCGGATGCCGGGGGCCGGGGTGACGATCGCTGGGCTCGGCGGCGTGGCGGCCGCAGTCTGGGCGGTGCCCGTTGTTCGCGAACTTGCGACGGTGGCGTCGATGCGTTCTTCGGCCCGGCATCTGCTCACGGCGGCGGCCATGATGGGGGCCATGGCTGGCATGGTGGGGTGGCTCTTTCTCGCGGCGGAGCACGCGATCTTCGATCTCGTCGCGTCGTTGGCGTGGTTCGCGGCGTTGGCCGTTCCGTCCGCCACGATGGGCGATGGCGTCTCGCAGGCGGCCGTGTGGCGTCGGCTCGAGCGGGCGGCTCCGCGGGGGCGTCTGCGACTGGGGCCGGGCCGAACTCGCGATGGCGTGCAGGCCGTGGTCACGACGGCGGCAGTCGTCGGCTGGCCGCCCCTCGTGGCCGCCGCGCTCGCCGGCGGTGATGCGGCTCGGTCTGGGGCCGCGTGGCTCGTGGTCGCCGCGGTCGCCGCGGCAGCGATCCTCCTGCTCGGTGCCGTGGGCCTCGGACGGCTCGTGGGGGCAACGCCCGACACCCAGTTGGCCGTCGTGGTGGTCATATGTCTCGTCCCAGCCCTCCTGGCTTGCCTCGGCCTGGGGTTGTGACCCCGCCGACTGGCGTTGAGGAAACCGGCGAATCCTGCCACACTTTCGTTGACGCCCGGCTTTGCCAAAAAAACGGGGCGACTGTTCGGGTTGAGTCGAGACGGCGGCCGTCTCGACTCGATATGGAGAGGAGCTCGCCCGGGTTCCGCATGACGAAGGAGATGTCGATCGTGAAAGGATTCACTTTGGCGGCAGCACTGGCTCTCGTGATGCTGCTGCCTACGGCGGCAACTGCCGGTGCATTCGCGCCCAGCGAGACGATCTTCCCCGCCACGACCCGCGGCTGGATCAGTGTCGCCGATCCGCAGGTCTTCCAGGAGAGCTTCGACCGCACGCAATACGGCCAGCTTCTCAAAGACCCCGTCATGAAGCCATTCATGGACAGCTTCCGCGCGCAGTTGCGTTCGGCCGGCAAGCAGCGGCTCGGCAAGCTCGGCCTGACGCTCGAAGATCTCGAGAAGGTTCCCGGCGGTGAGATCGCGATGGCTGCGATCGAGCCGCAGCCGGGAGTGCTCGCGTCGATCCTGCTCGTCGATACGACCGGCCACGAAGCCGAGACGAAGGCGCTGCTCGACCAGGTTGAAAAGCGGCTCATCGAACAGAAGGCGACGAAGTCCACCGGGGCGGGCGGGATGTCGGTGTTTCAGCTTCCGCCCGAGCCAAATGGCGGCACCAAGCAGCGGCAGGTTGCCATCTCCTCGTCTTCGGGGGCGCTCGTCGTGGGCGATTCGCCGGCCGTCGTCAGCCAGGTCGTCGCCACGCTCAAGCAGGGCCGCAAAGACTCGCTGGCGTCCGTTGCCGCCTACCAGGCCGTCGTGGCCCGCTGCGGCAAGGAAGTGCCGGCGTCCGCCGCGCCGCTCCGCTGGTTCGTCGATCCGTTCGGGTATGCAAAGGTCTACCAGGCAGCCAATCCGCCCCGTGAGAAGCGCAAGGGGCCCGACTACGTGGCGATCCTCGGCCGCCAGGGGTTCGATGCCGTGAAAGGCGCCGGCGGCGTCGTGTTTTTTGACAACGGCACGCGGGAGGCCCAGCACCATACGCTCGTCTACGCCCCGCCGCTGGCCGGCCGCCAGCCGTTCGCCGTCGACCGCTTCGATCTGGCGGCCCGCATGCTGCGGTTTCCGAATGCCGATCGGATCGACCCGCCGCAGTGGGTGCCGCGCGACGTGTCGAGCTGGGTGACGTCCCAGTGGGATCTCGCGAATGCCTTCGCCTCGGCCGAGCCACTCGTCGACGACATCGTCGGCGAGAAGGGTGTGTTCGACGACGTGATCGCCTCACTGAAGGAGGATCCGGACGGTCCGCAGATCGACGTCGAGAAGGATCTCGTGGCCTGTCTGGGCACGCGGGTCGTCGTGCTCGGCGATTACGCGACTCCGATCACCGTCGACAGTGAGCGGCTCGTGATCGCGATCGAAGCCAAGGATGCCGACAAGGTCGCCGCGACCGTCGCCAAGAGCATGGCCACCGATCCCGACATGCAAAAGGTCGAGTCGAACGGCCACGTGATCTGGGAGATGATCGACCGCTCGGCGGCGATCCCGATGCTCGAGATCGAAACGCCCGGTGGCGCGATCGCCCACGCCGACGATGAGAGCGACCCGCACCATCATCGCAAGCGGCTGCGCGAGAAGGAGGAGAAGCTCCTGCCCCACTCTGCCGTCACGGTAGCCCACGGCCATCTTCTCATCGCTTCGCATCGCGACTTCCTCGAGCGGGTGCTCACCACCTCGGCGGGCGAGGGCGGCCTGGCCTCGGCGGCCGACTACGTCGTCCTGACCGGTGAAATGCGGAAGCTGTTTCCGGCGACCTCTGCGCTGCGGTCGTTCGGCCGGGCTGACGAATCGGTACGGCCGGCCTACGAGATGCTCCGCAAGGGCGAGATGCCGAAGTCGAAGAGCGTGATGGGGCAGCTGCTCAACGCGGCCCTGGGCGACGGCAAGGAAGGGAGCGTGCGGGCCCAAAAGATCGACGGCAGCACGCTGCCCGATTTCGAGCTGATCCGCAAGTATTTCGGAACGGTGGGCTTGGGAATGGAGTCGGTGCCGGAGGGCTGGTATCTCGCCGGCCTTGCCCTGCCCCGCAGCCAGACGGAGCCCGAAGTGGCCCGCCGGCCCGTCACGCCCGTCGGGCGGTAGGCGCGGTCGTCGCGGGATTCAGGCTTGCGGGAAGAATGGCCTGAGGATGTCGCGGGCGGCCCTCAACGCCCGCTTTCGGCCCTCGAGTGAACGGCCGAAGGTGTCGTCCTCGACCTCGATGCAGACCGGGCCGTCGTAGCGCGTCCGCATCAGTTCTCCCACGAATCGGCCCCAGTCGATCTCGCCGAACCCCGGAATCCGCGGCTGGTGCCAGCGGTTGGGGAAATCGAATCGTCCGACATCCTGAATGGCACGCGCGTCGATCCGCACATCCTTGGCGTGGACATGGAAGATCCGCTCGTGGAATTCTTCGAGCGGTGCGAGCGGGTCCATGCCTTGCAGCACGAAGTGCGAAGGGTCGTAATTGAGGCCGAAGGCGGGTGAATCGATGTCGGTGAACGCCCGACGCCAGACAGCCGGCGTGGTCATGAGGTTCTTGCCACCCGGCCACTCGTCCTTCGTGAACAGCATCGGACAATTCTCGATGGCGATCCGCACGCCGTGATCTTCGGCGAGGCGGACAAGCGGCCGCCATGTCTCGATGAACCGCGGCCAGTTGTCATCGACGGTAAGGTGCCAGTCGCGGCCCACGAACGTGTTGACGCAGTCAAGCCCGAGCAGAGACGCGGCCGCGATGACTCGACCGAGATGGACGATCGCGGCCTTGGCGATAGCGGGATCCGGGTCGAGCGCGTTGGGGTAGTAGCCGAGTCCGCTCAGGGCCACGCCGTGCCGCTCGCAGGCCGCCAGTGTGTCGTCGGCTCGCGCCCGGGTGAAGTCGGTGACGTCGATATGCGTGACTCCGGCATACCGTCGCTCGGCCTGCCCCGGCGGCCAGCACATCGGTTCGATACAGGCAAAACGCTCGGTCGCAGCGAAGCCGAGCACTTCGTCGAGCGAGAGTTCCGGGAGGATGGCGGTGACGAATCCGAGGCGCATGGTTTTCATCGCGAGTGGCTGGGCATTGCAATTCCCAGAGGGCCGGCTTCTATTGGATCAACGTCGTGGCACCCGTGTCCACGGTTGCTGGAATCGCTCCATGACCAGCCCCTTCGATCCCGCGGCCTTTCTCTCGCGCCGTGACGTGCTGGGGGCTGCCGCCGGCATGTCGATGCTGGCAGCGGCCACGACCCAGACCGCTTCCGCCACGGACGCTCAATCGCCCGCGCCCGCCAGGCGGTTGCCCTGCCGCAAGTCGATCAACCTCTGGGCCTTTCCCTATCCGCAGAAGATGAGCCTCGAGCAGTGCCTCCGGCTGGCCAAGGATGCGGGCTTCGACGCCGTGGAGCTCAACTACGACTTGGAGAACGATCTCTCACCGAAGTATGCCGCCGAGCACTTCGTGAAGATCCGCACGCTGGCCGACACGATCGGCATCGCCATCAGCGGCCTGTGCTCGTTCCTGTTCTGGCCCTACCCGCTGACGAGCAACGACGCCGCCAAGCGGGAGCGCGGCCTGGAGCTGGCGGGCAAGATCGCCGAGTGTGCCCACCATCTGGGAGTCGAGAACGTGCTGGTCGTGCCGGGCGCCGTCTGCATTCCCTGGCGCACCGACCACGAGCCGGTGCCCAACGACGTCTGCCTGAAGCGGGCCCGCGAGGCCGTGGGCAAGCTCCTACCAGGCGCGGAGAAACTGGGCGTGAAGCTCAACATGGAAAACATCTTCTTCAACGGCTTTCTGATGACGCCGCAGGAGATGAACGACTTCGTGGACGGCTTCGGCAGCGAGCACGTCAAGGTGCACTTCGACACCGGCAACATCATGATGTACCAATATCCGGAGCATTGGATCCGCATGCTGGGCAATCGCATCCAGAATGTGCACCTCAAGGAATTCACGAAGAAGGGCACCGACACGTCGCTGGAGTCGTTTCGGCCGCTCCTCGACGGCACGACGAACTGGCCGGCCGTGATGGAGGCCTTCGGGGACGTGGGCTACACGGGGTATCTGACGTTCGAGTATTTCCACCCCTACGAGCACTTCCCCGAGGCGCTCGTGTTCCAGACGAGCGATTCGCTCGACCGACTGCTGGGGCGCAAGGTGTACGTGCCCTCCTGATGCAGACGCTCACGGGTTCCGGCAGCGAAGCAGGTCAGCCGCGGGTCCACGCGCGGTCGATGGAGCGCCAGGGGTGGCCCGAGGGCGGCGCGTCGCGCAGGCACTCGGGCAGTCGCGCGACGGAAACGCCGTCGAAGCACAGCCGCCGCGCGAATCGCAGGATCGACCACGGCATCCCGACCGCCGAGAAAAACGCCGGGGCCGCCGAAGGCCACGGGCCGCCGTGCTGCATCGGGGGCGTGACAGCGAGGCCCGTCGGCATCCGGTTTTCGATGAGCCTGCCGGTGCGGGCTTCGAGCACTGGCTGGATCATGGCGGCAGTGGCGTCGTCGCGGCCGTCCTTCGCCAGGTAGAGGCTCGCCCCGAGCGCGCCGGGCACGAGCGCGAGCGCCTGCGCGAGTTCGTCGAGCGAGGCGGCCCGCACGAGCAGCGTGGCATTGCCGAAGGCCTCGACGAGAAGTTGATCCGGCTTCGCGAGCAGCTCGGCCGCCGAAACCTCCAGGAGCGTCGCCGGATGGCGGCAGCCTTCCGCGGGCGAGGCGCCGCCGGCGTTCATCCGGGCCCCGGCGGCTCGCAGCCGCGCGATCCCGCCCGAGAGCCTTTCGAACCCCAGCGGGCCGAGGAGCACCTGCTGGCCGACGCCCTGGAACTTCGCGGTGAGGCCGGCGACGAACGCCTTGCCGGCGTCGTCGTCGACGAGGAACACGAGCCCCGGCTTCGTGCAGAACTGCCCCGCCGAGCCGGTGACGCTCGCGGTGAGTTCGTCGGCGATGGCCGCCGCGCGCTCGGTGAGGGCTCCAGGGAGAAGCACGACGGGATTGAGGCTGCCCATCTCGACCCAGATCACGCGACCCGCGGCCGAGGCCGCCGCGAAGAGTTTTTTGCCAGCCTCGTGGCCACCGGTGAACCCAGTAGCTCCCACACGCGCGTCGGCGACAAGCCGCTGGCCGTCGGCCGGGGCGATGCCGTGGAGCAGTTGCACCGTCGCGGGCGGCAGCCCGGCCTCGCGCAGCGCGTCGACCGCTTCGCGGGCCGCGATCAGCGACACCGTCGGGCAGCCGGGATGCGCCTTCGCGATCACCGGGTTGCCCGCGGCGATCGCCGCAGCGAAGTCGCCGCCCGTCACCGCGCCGTAGGCAAACGGAAAGTTTCCCGGGGGAAACACGACGACCGGCCCGAGGCCGAATGCGGCCGAGCGGATGTTGCGCTCGGTGTCGATCATCGCCATGCGCCACGTGCCCTCGCGGACGGCGGCTGCCGCCTGACGAATCTGGTCGAGCATGCGTGGCAGTTCAACGTCGGCAAGCCGGGGCTGCACGGCGAGGCCCGTCTCGGCGTGGGCTGCTGCGACGAGATTCGTGGCCTTCGCCTCGAGCCGCGCTGCGTAGCGGGAGAGAAAATCGGCCCGCCGTTCGTCGGGCAGTCTGGCGAGATCGCGGGCTGCCGTCACGGCCGCGTCGAGCGCGGCATCGACATCGGACCAGCCGCTCACGGGCCACGCCACGTCGTGCGGTCGGCCCGTGGACGGATCGTAGGCGTGAAAGGAATCGACGACCGTAGCGGGCCGCCACGTGCCCGCGATCAGGATGGGGGGCGGTGTCTTCACGGAGGCAAGCGTACCCTCCACGGTCCGGCACCGGTCAATCGATCGGCGTCATTTCCTCGGCCACTCGGCCACCGCCCAAAAGGGGTGGCGCCGATCCCCGCGCCGCCGGAGGTCTTCGAGCAAGACGTCAATATCGGCCGTGGGCACGTCGCCGGCGAGTTTGCGGCCATCGAGCGTGATGGTGAGAGGCGCGGTGAAATCGACGAACTCGGGCGAGAGCCAGATTTTCACCTGCTCGGCTCCGCAGCGGACGGCAAGGGCGTTGCCAGCCGTCGCCTTCCCCTCGATCGTGAAGGGCCGAATGTCTTTCGGTGGAGGCCATTGGCTGGGCAGGACCATCGTGCGGCTCGGGGCGCCCGCCATTTCGATCCACCAGAAGAACCGATCCCAGGGCCGCATCGATACCGCCTCGATCGACCGGGGAAAGAAATCCCGCCGTCGCGTCTGCATCCAGGCGAAGATTCGCAGGATCTCGTCCGAAAAATGCTCGTGGCCGCGACCGCGGTACTCGACATACGTGGTGTCGAATCCTTTGGAGAAGGAGCGATCCAGATCCATGCCGTTGCGGGCGATGCTCGCCCCGTCGAGTTCGCCGCCCACGAGATACATCGGGAGCGTACGGGCGTTCTTCCAGATGTGGTTCACGTATTTGCCGGCGGCGGGCGCGACGGCCACGAGCCCAGCCCAGAGATCGGGGTGCGCGAGGGCGATGTCCCACGCTGCATCGCCGCCGGTGGAATGCCCGGAGAGAAACACCCGGTCGCTGTCGATCGCAAACCGGGACATCACCGCGCGGAGGGCGTTCAGCACGGCCGCATGTTCGCGGGCCGAATACTCGTAGGCCGTCTGGCCCGGGCGGATCCAGGCGGGGGCGATCACGATCGTGCCGTGCCGGGCCGCCTGTCCCTGGCGAATGCCGTCGGGGCCGGGCAGCCCAGCCCACCAGTCGAGCTGTTGGAGCGGTGTCGTCCAGGCCGCATGGAGCGTCACGACGGCCGGGTAGCTGCGCAGCGGATCGTATTCAGGCGGCAGCTGCACATGGCACTCGAGCGCCGGCTCGTCGTCGAGCCCGGCGACCGACACGACGTGATATCCCGGAGCCTGTGCAGGCGGTGGATCGAGCGGCGGCCGCATCTGCCGGGCGAGCGCGGCCACGGTGGCGGCGTCGAAGGCCTCTTCATTTCCGAGGGCCGCACGAATCCGGGTGCGCTCGCCCTGGTCGTCGGCCCGCAGGAAGTCGCGAAGCAGGTCGCGGACGCGGGCGGCCGAGAGGGCGAGCTTGAGGTTGTCGGTGGCGGCTGCGGCTCCCACGATCCAGCTGCTGATGCCGAGACCGACGGCCCTGTCGGCCGGCGTGTCGGGATCGGTGCCGAGCCGCTCGAACGTCGACAGCCGTTCGAGCGTGGCGAATGACAGCTCGGCCGTGATCTCCTCGAGCATCCGCCCCACGGCGGCCGTCTCTTGTTCGTCCTCGATCTCACGGGCCTTGCTCTTCAGCGTATCGACGAGGCGGCCGGCGCGGGCCTGCCGGTCGTGATAGGAGTCGCGGGCCTCCCGCACCCGCTCCAGCACCTCGCCGCCGGCGTGTACCGTGGGAAATCGTTCGAGCAGCTGCATCGCGAATCGGTCCTGGCCGGCGCGGCCCCGCAGCAGGATTTCGTCGAGCAGCCTCGTGGCGGCCAGTTCACCGAGCCGGCGCTGTTCCTCGGCAAGGTCGGCGAGATTCGGAAAGTCGGCGAGCACCTCATCGAGCTCCTGCCGGGCTTCGTCGTAGCGGTCCGACTGCAACAGCAGCCGCACGATTCGCAGCCGCTCGTCGGGGTTCGTGCGGTCGATCTGCTGATCGATCACCCGCCGGAGCACGTCGCGCGGAATCGACGACGTGGCCACTCGCTGGTCGAGCAGCACAGGCTGATCGGTGAGGATGCCCTCGAGGCGGGTCCAGCGGGGAGTGATGCGGGTGATCCCTTGAACGATGTCGATTCTGCCGGAGGCAGTGGCCAGCCCGATGATCCGCCGGCCGAACTCGTCGAATGGCGTGGCCTCGACGAGGCCACCGACGGCGGCGACCCGGCGGCCGGCTTCGGGCACCCGTTGGGGCACCTTCACGGTCTCCTGCCCCGCGCCGACTGCCCCTGGCTCGACCTTCACGACGCGCCGCTTCGAGACCATCGTGCGGGTGAGCTCGTCATCGCACATCAGGATCGGGCCGCCTGTCTCGCCACGAAATTCCGCCGTGGCAGGATCGATCGCCACGCCGGTGAGGATGGCGAATCTCCCTTCGAGCACCCGGCCGTCAGCCAACTCCACGGTGTCGCCGCGGGCAGCCGAGGCGGGCTCGAGGGCCACCCCGACCATGATCCAGACCGCCGGGCAGGTCAGCACGGAGAGACGCAAGATTGTCCGGGCCCGGCACATGCATGCGAGTGTAGGGCGGCGCGAGGCCGCCAGACCATGGCAACCTGCGATGGTCGCCCGGGCCGTTTCTTGACGGGGCCCGGCGTGGCATCGAGAATCCGGGCGTTTCCCCCGCCCTCCGCTCGAGTCTGGAATACTTCGGTGCCCATCCGCGGAATCATCAGGCGTCTGTTGCTGGCGGGCGTCGCCTGTTCGGTGCTGCTGCCGATCGTGCTGGCGGTGGTGATCGGACTGGGCGTGCTCCTGCAGGCGGTGGGCGACGCAGCCGGCGGCCGTGTCTGCGGTCGCGCGGCGCTCGTCGTCGGCGTATGCTGGCTCGTGGCGATCATCACCACGGCGGTGGCGAGCGGTGCCGCACTGCTCGACGACCGCACTCAACCTGCGGATCACGACGGCCCCCCCCGCCCATGACACGTGCCTTGCGAACCCTCGGTGCGGCGATCCTCGGCGTCGCACTCGGAGCAGCTGGCCTCGGCGGTCGTGGTGCGGAGCAGGCGTCACCCGCGGATGTGCGGCGCACGCTCGACGAGGCGCGGCAGCTGCTCGACGACGGGAGGCCGGCGAAGGCCAAGTCGCTGCTCGCCACGGCGTGTGCCGACATCGCCTCACTGGCCGCGCTCGAACGCGTGCCGTCGGGGGTGCGGCCGCTCATCGAACGCTGCACGCAGCTCAAAGACGACCTCGATCTCGAGGGCGTGGATGTGTCGGGCATCACGATTCCCGCGGTCAAGGCGGCGCGGCCCGAGCCCACGAGCCCGGCCACGCCCCCCGGCAAGCCCGCGGTCCGTCCGGCGGCCGGGATCAGCTTTACTCGGCAGGTGGCTCCGCTTCTGGTGACCCACTGCGGCGGGTGCCATGTGACGGGCCGCAAGGGCGGCTTCCAGATCACGTCGTACGACGGGCTCATGAAGACGGGCGTCGTGCAGCGGGGTGTGGGCGACTCGAGCCGGCTCGTCGAGGTGATCGAGACCGGCGATATGCCGCGCGGCGGTGGTAAAGTGACGCCGCAAGACCTGGCGCTGCTCGTGGCCTGGATCAACGCCGGTGCGGTGTTCGACGGGGCTGATCCCCTGGCGGCATTGGGCCAGGCTGGAGGCGTGCCCGCGGCGGCGAATGCCGGCATGGCGCCGACGGCAGCGACGGCAGCGGTGGCCCTCAAGCCGGGCGATGTGTCGTTTGCCTTCGAGATCGCCCCGGTGCTGCTCAAGAACTGCGCGGGCTGCCACGACGACGACGACCCCGAGGCCCGGCTCTCGATGCACACCTTCGCCCGGTTCGTGCGTGGAGGCGAGAGCGGAGCGGCGTTCGTCGGCGGCCGGGCCGGCGACAGTCTGCTGGTGCGCAAGATCAAGGGCGCGAGTGGCATCGAGGGGCAGCGGATGCCGATCGGGAAGCCGCCCCTCGCGTCCGACCTGATCGCGCTGATCGAGAAGTGGATCGATCAAGGTGCCCGGCTCGACATGCTCGGGCCAAACGCCACCCTCGCCGATCTGGCCGCGGCAGGCCGAGCCCGGAGCCTGTCGCACGCGGATCTCAGGCAGGCACGATTCACTGCCGCGGAAAAACTGTGGCGTCGGGCGCTCGCCGATGAAACCGCTGCGACGGCCAAGTTCGATGACGTGATCGTGATCGGCAACCTGCCGGAGTCGCGGCTCGACGAGGCGGCCGGCACGGTCGAGGCGGCAGCCGCAGGCGCGCGGAAGCAGTTGATCGACGGCGACGGCCCGCTGCTCAAGGGGGGCGTGGCCTGCCTGCTCTTTGCGAAGGCCTACGATTACTCGAATTTCCGGCAGGCGATCCTCGGCGAAGAGCGGCCGAAGGGGCTCACCGGCAACGCCGGCGTTTCGGGCGACGTCGCCTACGGCGCGGTGATCCTGCCCGCGCGGACCGACGGCGACTCCGACGCCGATCTGGCGGCGCTCGCCGCCGAGCAGATCGCAGCCGCGGCGTTCACGGGCCGAGGAGCGCCGGCCTGGTTCGCGCAAGGAGCGGGCCGCACGGTCGCAGCCAAGGTCGCCCCCAAGGCGGCGGTCGTGAAGGCATGGAAGACGGAGGCTGCAGAGTCGCTCGCCCGCTTGGCGGCCCCTGAAGACTTCTTCGAGGGCCATGCCGGCC
>JBMLMS010000466.1:0-1456 GCA_049243925.1 Pirellulales bacterium | reverse complement strand
GGATTTGCCTGCGCTGCGCCATCCATGGCTTCGCTGGTCAAATACGCCGGCGAGCGGGACACGGGGAGCCCAAAGCCTCCTCAACTTGAACGGGGGAGGCGGCGGAGACGGTCGGTGCGATGCGGAAGAGCCGACGGGCAGATACGCGGCTTACACCGAGCGCACCATTACAGTTGAGAATGAACTAGCGATCGCCCTCGGCGATGGAGCAGCGTACCGCCGGCTTCGACGCCGGTTCGGGCGCGTTGAGGTCGAACCAGCCGACCCCGGGGCGGCAGCGACGGCGCGACAGCCTAAAAAGAGAGCATCTGCTTGTATTCGGCGATCCGGCGGTCGAGGTCGTTGCGGTCGATGCCGGCGAGGCGGTCGAGGCTGAAGTCTTCCACGGTGAAGCTCGCCGTGATCACGCCGTAGGCGAGGGCCTCCTTGAGCGCCTGCGGGTCGAACCGGCCGAGGGCGGCCAGATGCCCCATCATGCCGCCGGCGAAACTGTCGCCGGCGCCCGTCGGATCGAGCACCTGCGGCGTCGGGTAGGCGGGCATCACGTACATCTCGTGCTCGCTGAAGAACATCGCCCCGTGCTCGCCTTTCTTGATGACGACGAACTTCGGGCCCATCTGGCGCACGGCATGGCCCGCCCGCACGAGGTTTTCGTCTTCGGCCAGCAGTTTGGCCTCCGAGTCGTTGAGCACGAGGCCGTCGATCCGGCGGAGTAGTTCGCCAAGTTCATCGCGCTGGATGTTGATCCACAGATCCATCGTGTCGGCCACGGTGAGTTGGGCGTTCGGCACCTGGTCGAGCACGGAGAGCTGCGTCGTCGGCGATGAGTTGCCGAGAAACACGAACTTCGCCTCCTTGTGGCTGTCGTTGAGCTTCGGCTTGAACTCGCCAAACACGTTGAGGTGCACCTCGAGCGTCTCGCGGTCGTTCATGTTCGGCAGGTAGCGGCCCCGCCAGCGGAACGTCTTGCCGCCGGGGATCACCTCGATGCCCGACGTGTCGATGCCGCGGGCCGCGAGAAACCGGGTGTGCTCGGCGGGCCAGTCTTCACCGACGGTGCCGAGCATTTTGACGGGTGAGAAAAAGCTCGCCGCATAGGAAAAAAACACGCAGGAGCCGCCGAGCACGTCGTCGCGGCGGGCGGTGGGGGTTTCGACACAGTCGAGCGCGACGCTGCCGACGACGAGCAGGGGCATGGCGGGGTTTCCTGGGGGGTGGGAGTCGGCGACATTATGAGCGTCGCGGACCGAATCAGAAATCCCTCCTCGCTCCGGAGCCCGAGATGATGAAGCGTTTCCTGCTCGCGTGCTGTGCCGTCATCATCGTTCCGTCTCCAGCGCCGGCCGACGAGTGGCCGCAGTGGATGGGGCCGCAGCGCGACAACGTGTGGCGTGAAGACGGCGTGCTCGAGGTGCTTCCGGCGGCCGGCCCGCGCGTGGTGTGGCGGGTGCCGATC
>JBMLMS010000465.1:0-3099 GCA_049243925.1 Pirellulales bacterium | reverse complement strand
GAAACACTACGCGTATTCCCGTCGGCTTACGCCTCGGGCTTCCAGACGGGGAGGCTCGGGGTTGTCCCCTGCCGTTGAGCCGGCGTATTTGACCAGCGAAGCCATGGATGGCGCAGCGCAGGCAAATCCGAGCGAGTGGAGGCCTGGAGGGCCGCAGCGAGCGTCCGGCGAGACGGTACGGGGCAACCCCGAGCCGGATTCGGCGAGTCGAGGACACGACAGGCTAAAGCCTGTCCTACAATCGGAGCGAACGTCCGGCGACGGGATGTGGGGAGCCCGAAGCCGGCGCAGCTCACACCAACGAACCAACTCCTGCCTATAATCCTGGTATGAAGTTTCGCCCCCTCGCCATTGCCTGCCTGTTCGTCGCCGCCTTCGTGGCGGCCGATGCGTTTGGCTGCCCGACCTGCAAGGACGGCATCGCGGCCAACGACACTGAAGGGGCGAACCTCGCCCGCGGCTACTTCTACAGCATCCTGCTCATGCTCGCGATGCCGCTCACGCTCGTCAGTTCGTTCGGCGCCTACGTGTGGCGCGAGATGAGGCGGCAGCAGCGGCAGGGCCAGCCGAGCCCCGACAGCCAGCAGTTGATGGCTGAGGGCGTGCTCGCTCGCACCACCTCCGGTGAACCGCAGTCGTGAGCCAGCCACGGCCGCGCAACTATCTATCGCGGGGAGAACACCGCCGTCTGTTCTGGCGGTTCATGCCGCCGGCAATCGTGCTCTTTCTTGCCCTGAGCTGGATCGAGCGGGCCTGGCTTCGGCCGGCTGCGCCGCCGACGCCCGCGCAGGTCGACACGCGGCTCGCGGGCGCCCACCTCGAGCGGACGGTCGACGATGCAGTGGTGATCGAGGCCGAGCCCGAGCCGTTCATCGCCGATGCCGATGAACTCGGAGCGTCGTCGAGCAGCCTGGCCGACGTCCGCGACGACACGGTGTTTCGGGCCGGCGACGAGGATGCCTGGTTCCAAATCTGGATGACGCTGCGCTCGACCGATGCCCGGGCTCTCGAGCGATCCGACGCCCGCGCCGTGAGTTTCATCGAACTCTTCGGCCAGCCCAAGAGTTTCCGCGGGCGGCTCGTGCGGTTCACCGGCACAGTCCATCGTCTGCAGAAGGTTCAGGCCCCGGCCAACGACTACGACATCACGGAGTATTGGCAGGGCTGGGTCGAACCGGCCGACGGTCCCGCCTCGCCGATCGTGGTCTATTTTTTACGGCTGCCGACAGGCATGCCACACGGCATGCGGATTCGCGAGCCGGTCGAGGTCGTCGGATATTTCTTCAAGCGGTGGGCCTACGATGCCACCGACACGGTCCGCACGGCGCCGCTGGTCATGGCCCTCGAGCCGATCTGGCAGCCGCTTCCACCGCCGCCGCCCGGAGGCACCACGATCGGCGGCTACGCGCTCGTCACGATGGCAGGCCTCGTGATCGCCACGCTCCTGGCCATGCGATTCGCGGGTGGGAGGGCGTTGCAACGCGACAGACCGCAGCCCGACAATCTCTCCGACTCGCTCGCCGGCGTGGAGCTGTTTTCGCCGGCCGCGGCCCTGGAGCAGTTGGCTGTCGCCGAACGGAGCTCCGCGCCCACACCGCCCCCCGTTCCTGAGGATGACACCCGATGAACACTTTTCGTCGTCCGCTGACGCTATCGTTGCTTCTGGGCATGCTCGTGACGGCCGTCACGACCAACGCGCTCCACGCGGCAGACCGTAACGCAACCACTCCCGCTGAATTCCTCACCACCTGGAGCCTCGACCGCGCGGCCCGCGCGCCGCTCGAAGCGCCGGGGCCGTGGGACCCCGCAAAGCTGCAGCTCAGCCTGCGGCTGCTCGCCCGGCTCGCCCTCGCCCCGCCCGATGCATTCGCCGCGTGGATCGAGGCGGCCGCGGCCCCGGCGCCTACGCTGCCCGCCCCTGGCGACGCTTTCGTGCGGATCGAGGGCCGGGCGGTCTTCGTGGCGCCGCTCGTGCTGCCGGCCGACCTGGCGGAGATCGCCAATCGGCCCTCGATCGACATCGTGCGGGTGCAGGCCGCGGCCGGGCTCGTCGACGTGATCGCCGACACGGTGCCGAAGGCGTGGCCGCGCTGGCAATCGATCGACGAGCCGGTTTCGGTGACAGGGCTTCCCGTCTCGAACGCTCCGGGGCCACGGCCCGAGCAGCCCCCCGGGGCCGTCGCGGCCTGGCCTTCCGATCCGGCCGGGCTCCTCCTCGTGGCCCGGCGCGTCGCTTGGCACCCGGCCACGCCGCTCGGCTCGCTCGACATGGACTACGGACTCTTCGACACCGTCGTCGACGGGCAGCGGCTCGTCGCCGGCGACACCGACGCCTTCTACGCGCTCCTCGCGGCCGTTGGCCGTGGCACGCAGACGGCCATCGAGACGGCCGCGGGCCCGGTGGCCGATGCCGTGCCGCTCATCGATCCGGGCCGCAAGTGGTTTGCGTCTCATCGCGGCGACGCCGTCACGTTTCAGGGCACCGCCCGCCGGGCGACCCGGATCCAGATCGACGAGCCGCGGCGCCGCCGTGAGATCGGCGGGGATCACTACTGGGAGCTCTACGTGTTCGTGCCGACGTCACTCATCAAGATCAACGATCGCGTGCAAGACACCTACCCGATCGTGTGCTGCGTGCGCGACCTTCCCGCGGGCATGCCGACGGGCCAATCGATCAACGAGCCGGTCAAGGTGAGCGGCTTCGCCATGAAGCGTTATGCCTATCCACTTCCGAAGGTGCAGGGCCAGGACGACGCCGCTTCGCGGCAGGAAACACCGCTCGTGATCGGCAAGCAGGCCCTCTGGGTGCCCGAGCCGTCGGCCACCGAGGCCACGAGCATCCTGGGCTGGGTGTTCCTCGGGCTAGCGGGCGCCGTGGCCCTCGTGCTCGCCTTCGGTGCCTGGCGGTTCAACCGCGATGCGCGGCTCCAGCGGCAGCGCCAACGCGCGGCCCTGCCCGACAAGCTGGAACTCCCGTAGGGCACGCAAGGGGCTTGTTCGCGCGGCATGGTGAAGCGACACTCCGGACACTCACCCCGGAGAATCCTCTGCCATGCGACGCGCGAAAATCTCGATCATCGGTGCCGGCAACGTCGGCGC
>JBMLMS010000464.1:0-3347 GCA_049243925.1 Pirellulales bacterium | reverse complement strand
TCCAGCGAATCGACCGCAAGCGGGGCGCGCTTCAGCAGCGGCAGCAGGGCGTGGCGGCACGGCAAAACGCGCTCGTCGACCGGGCTGCCGCGAATCGTCAGGCGTCGGCCGACGCCGCCCGGGCGACCGCTGAGCGGCTCCGCGCCGCCCCGGCCCAGGCGCCCGCCCGCCAGGGAGGCGGTGCGCTGCCGTTCTCCGACGTGCCGCAGCGGCAGATGTCGATCGGCGTGGGGCCGATGGGCGCTTTCATTCAGATGTGACGGGCGGCTGTGACGGCCGGCCGACGTCGAGGCACGTGAGCGTGGTGTCGTCGCGCAGATAGAGCCGGCCCGCGGCGAGCGCAGGAAGGGCCCGCACCGTGCCGGCGAGCGGCCGGGCACGGGCGCGGACGGAGACGCCCGCCGGAGTCGCGGTCATGAGCACGAGTTCGCCGTCGGTCTTCGCGGCGAGCAGCTTGCCGTCGGCGGCGAGGAGCGTGCCGTAGCCGAAGTTCGCCTCGCGCCAGGCCGCACGACCGGTGCGGAGATCGACACACACGAGATCGGCGGGCGGCAGGTCGTCGCGGCCGTCGATGCAATAGACATGGTCGCCGCTCACGATTGGCGTGCAGTATTGCGTGGCGAGCGCATCAGTGCCCTCCCAGCGTTTCGTGATGCCGGCGGCATCGAATGTGGCATAGACCGAGCCGATGCCGTACGACGCCGTCACGAGCAGGTGGCCGTCGGGAAACACGAGCGGCGTGGCGGCGTTGACTGTCGGCCCGCGCTGGCCGAACGGAAACTGCCAGCGGATCTCGCCCGACTGGGGTTCGAGCAAGAGGCATGCGTAGCGGGTCACGATCAGCACGTGGTCGACTCCGCCGACCGTCGCGCCGACGGGGGCTGCATAGCTTGCAGGCTCGGATGTCTGCGTCCACACGGTTTCGCCCGTCTCGAGCGAGAAGGCCACGATCCCCGCATCGCGTTTTGAGCCGCCCACGTTCACGATCACGTGCCGAGCCGCGACGAGCGGCGTCGAGCCGGCGCCGAAGTAGCCCTCCGGGGCACCGAAGTCGCGGTGCGTGTCGCGGAGCCAGAGCAGGCGGCCCGTGGCGGCGTCGAGGCAGCGGAGCACGCCCTGGGCGCCGAACGCGATCACACGGCCTTCGTGCAGAAGTGGCACACAGAGTGGTCCGTCGCCCCCGCCCACCTGCGGCCGAAACCTGGTCGGATGGTCGTGCTGCCAGAGCGGCTGGCCGGTGGCAGCTTCGAACGCTTCGACCACTTCTGCATCGCCCACGCGGTGAAACAGGATCGCCCGGCCGTCGGCGACTGCGACGCCGGCATAGCCGCTCCCTGCGGGCCGCTGCCAGACGACCCGCGGCCCTGCGGCGGGCCAGGTCTCGGCGAGCCGCTCGTCGGCCGCGGCGATGCCGTTGCGGCCGGGTCCGAGAATTTGTGGCCACTCTCCGGCGCGGGCGCTGGAACCGACGCCCGCCACGACGAGCATCAGGAGCGAGATGGCCTTCATTCCGCAATCGTCCGCGGGGCGCGGGGCATGTCGTCGGGCAGCGTGGGCACGGTCCAGATCATGTACAGGCCGCAGGCGACCAAGCCGAGCACGGCATACTTGAGCCACCACGGCAGGCTGTTGAGCACGAGGCTCGTACACACCACGGCCGCCACGAGCACCACCGTGCGATACTTCACACTCTTGCGGATGCCGTGGTAGTGCTGCCAGTCGTCGAGCGTGGGGCCAAACCATTTCGAGCGATGCAGCCAGGCATGGATCCGCGGCGAGCCGCGAAAGAAGCACCAGCTCGCAAGGAGTAGAAACGGCGTCGTGGGCAGGAGCGGAAGGATCGAGCCGAGCACGGCCAGCCCCACGCATGCCCACCCCCCCACGACGTAGAGGAAGCTCTTCAGGGGATCGGTCGTGGGCTGGATCTGCATGGGGGCATCCGGGCTGCCGCGGACTGTTTCGTGCATCGTATCACGCGGCCTGGGATCGGGACGTTTGTGCGGAAACCCCGCAGTTCTTATGCTTCTAGCCCACCTGCCCGTTTTCCCGCCCTCCTCTGAGGAGTTTCTCTCATGCCGCTCGTCCCGATGCGCATCCTGCTCGACCACGCCGCCGAACACGGCTACGGCCTGGCGGCCTTCAACGTCAACAACATGGAGCAGATCCAGTCGATCATGGAGGCGGCGAAGGAGACCGACAGCCCCGTGATCGTGCAGGCCTCCCGCGGCGCTCGCGGCTATTCGCAGGACAATTATCTGCGTCATCTCATGCTCGCCGCCGCCGAGCTCTATCCGGCGATTCCGATCGCGATGCACCAGGACCACGGCAACTCACCGGTCACCTGCCAGAGTGCGATCGACCACGGTTTCACGAGCGTGATGATGGACGGCTCGCTCAAGGAAGACGGCAAGAGCCCGGCCGACTTCGACTACAACGTGAAGGTGACCGCCGAGGTGGTGAAGCTCGCTCACCGGCAGGGCGTGTCGGTGGAAGGGGAGCTTGGCTGCCTGGGATCGCTCGAAAGCGGCGAGGGCGAGGCCGAGGACGGCCACGGCGCCACCGGCAAACTCTCGCACGATCAGCTGCTCACCGATCCGGACGAGGCGGCCCGGTTCGTGGCGGCCACCGGCGTCGACGCGCTGGCCGTGGCCATCGGCACGAGCCACGGCGCCTACAAATTCACCCGTAAGCCCGACGGCGACGTGCTCGCCATGAAGCGGATCGAGGAGATCCATGCGAAGCTGCCCAACTGCCATCTCGTGATGCACGGCTCGTCGAGCGTGCCGCAGGAGCTGCAAGACATCATCAATAAATTCGGCGGCAAGATGCCGCAGACCTGGGGCGTGCCGGTCGAGGAGATCCAGAAGGGCATCAAGCACGGCGTGCGCAAGATCAACGTCGACACCGACTGCCGCATGGCGATCACCGGCGCGATCCGTAAGGTGCTCGCCGAGACGCCCGAGAAGTTCGACCCGCGCGACTACCTCAAGCCGTCGCGCGAGGCGATGAAGAAGGTGTGCGCCGAGCGCATGGTGCAATTCGGCCAGGCCGGCAACGCCGGCAAGGTGAAGTGCATCTCGCTCGCAGACATGGCTGCGCGTTACGCGCGCGCCGGCTCGTGACTGCCCATACTCCGTCGCCGGACGTTCGCTGCGCCCCTCCTGGGCTCCGCTCACTCGGACTCACTGGCGCTGCGCCATCCTGGCTTCGCTGGTGAGTAACGCCGGCTCCTGGAGCACGGGCAGTCACGATCCTCCCCCGTCTGGAAGCCCGAGGCGTGAGCCGAAGGGACGACGCGTCGTGTTTCGCCGCCGGGGCATCCTCTCGGCTTACGCCTCGGGCTTTCG
>JBMLMS010000463.1:0-8291 GCA_049243925.1 Pirellulales bacterium | reverse complement strand
TGCAGCGGATGGGGATGAAGGTGGCGCGGTTCGGCGACGCCGACACGCCGCTCGAACTGGCCTGACGCCAGCGCCCGACCTGCGCCTCCAAAGCGCAGACAGTCTGCGTTTTTTCGGCCGAAAACAGCGTTTCCTGCGCTCGAAAGCCGCCACGGCAGCGAGCGATTTGCCTGGCCTGAGCACGCGGCGTTGCATGACTTTCCACAAGATAGACGCAGCGGCCGCGTTGGCGGCAGCAGGATGGGTTGGCGAAGGTGCATCATGCCGCACCCCCTTTCGCCGCTGCCGCCGGCGGCACGACCGCGATCCCCCGGGAGTCGCCGCGGGCCCGACTTTGGCCCTGATCGGGAGCGAGTTCGAGCGCCGACACGGCTGGCATGTGAACCTGCTGCCCACGTCTATCCTCCGGGAACTCCCCGACGGCTGGGAGGCTCGCGCGGCCCGCCGATCGTATGGGAACTTGGCTGTCGTCATTCCCGCCGTCGCCGATCTTCTGGCCCCGAAACTCAAGCGAAACGAGCCGCGTGATCGGGCTCATGCCGGCTGGGCGAAAAGCGTCGGCCTCTTGTGACACCAATTTGCATGCCTGCACGGGGCATGGGAAGTTAGTGATTCGCCATCGCCCGCCCAGAGCGCACTGTGTCACGCATGAGACGACTTCTCTACCAGGACGAGTCCCGCCTTGAATACGGCCGTCGCTTCTGGCTTGACCCTCTGAAGCGGGCCAGGTTACTCCGGCATTGGCTCGACGATCGCCATCCGTATTCAGCGCGTTTTCGGGACTCGTGGTTGCTGACCGTGGATCGTGTGCTGCGAAGCGCTCCCGGCGACGACGACCGTCTTGATCGTGACCTTCAAAAGGACGGGCTGAGCCTGCGTGCGGTCGTGAAGGAGATTCCACCGGTATTCGGTGATTTCTTTTCCGAGTCTGCAGACCCGCCGCGTGACCTCCCAGCCACGTAATTCGAATCCCGCCTTCTCCGTTGGCACAGTCGGCTGACGCGCTGAATAGCCGCAGTGTCAGGCCTGTTCGCACACCGAGCGTTGGCGGCCCAGGCCGTCGATGCCGAGTTCGACGACGTCGCCCGGTCGGAGGAACTCCGGGGGCGTGCGGGCCATGCCCACGCCCGGCGGCGTGCCGGTGATGATCACGTCGCCCGCCTCGAGCTGGATGAACTGCGACACGTAGTGCACGATCGTCCACACATCGAAGATCATCGTGGCCGTGGAGCCCGTCTGCCGCCGGCGGCCGTTGACGTCGAGCCAAAGCCCGAGGGCCTGCGGATCGCCGATCTCGTCGGAGGTCACGAGCCACGGCCCGAGCGGAAGGAACGTGGGGCACGACTTGCCCTTGCTCCACTGGCCGCCACGTTCAAGCTGAAACGCCCGCTCCGACACGTCGTTGGCGAGCAGGAATCCAGCCACCACGCCGCGGGCCTCGGCAGGTGATCCGAGGGCATGCGCATCGCGGCCGAGCACGAGGCCGAGCTCCACCTCCCAGTCGGTCTTCGTGCTGCCGTGCGGAATCCGAATCGGATCGTGCGGGCCGCTGACGGCGGTCGTCGCCTTCATGAACAGGATCGGCTCGGCAGGGATCGCCGCGCCGGTTTCCCGCGCGTGATCGGCGTAGTTGAGACCGATCGCGAAGACGTTGCGCGGCCGGGCCACGGGGGCGCCAAGCCGCACGCCGGCCGGCGCGTCGGGAAGCGCACCAACGTCGGCAATCGCCCGCAGCCGGTCGAGGCCACCCGCCGCGAAGAACGCGTGGTCATAGTCGGACACGAGTGCCGAGCAATCCTTGATCGCGCCGTCCGCGACGACGATGCCCGGACGTTCCTGCCCTCGAGGTCCGAAGCGCACCAGTTTCATGGATGGTCTCCTTGAGCCGAGATCGGGAGTCTACCGATCGGCCTCGGCCGGCGGCAGACGGGAGAAGAGCATGCCGCTGGCGACGAGGGATGCGGGCCCGTCGTAACGCAGGCTCGCCGGCCCGCGGAGATCGCATGCGCCGAGGGCGGTGCACGCCTCGGCCAGGAAGCGATATTCGATCGACGCGTCGAAATAGCTGCCCGACGCCACGGCCGCGCGGATGCGCTCGTCGTAGCCGGGATAAAACTTGAAGTGCGCAAGCACGAGCTGCACGCGATCGCTCGGCGGCAGCGTCGCCTCGTGCGGGCAGCGCATCCGCACGCCCGGCTGCCAGTGCAAGAGCGGCGCTTTGTGCACGAGGGCGTGCTTGTAGGAGGCCAGCCAGGCCGGTGGCGTGGGCACGCGTTTCAAAAGATCCCCGAGCATCCGGGGCCGCACGCCTTCGAGCGGCACCGCCCGCGGCCGGGGCTCGTGGTCGCGCCAGTCGAGAGACACGAGCGGGTCGAAATACGGGCAGAGCTCGAAGGGCGCGGCGGCAGCATCGGCTCCCGCCAGGTCGGCGAGCGAGCGCGGAAAAAAGTCGAGCATCACGGCCCGGGCGCTGGCGAGACCGTGGCGATCGAGGGCCGCCGCCAGCGCGTCGATCGAGGCGAACGGCGGCGGCAGCACGAGAAACTCGTCGCAATCGACGCCGAGCACCCAGCGGCCTGGGAACAGCTTCTCCGGAACGAGCCGCCGCACCCAGGTGCTGAACCGCAGGCCGTCGATCTTGTCGCCGAAACGCCGATCCGACGCGACCACGCCGCAGTCGGGCTGGGATGCGAGCAGCTCGCGCGTGCCGTCGGTGGAATGGTCGTCGAGAAACCAGAAGTTCTGCACGCCGAGCGCCCGGTAGTGGGCCAGAAAGTGCGGGAGAAAATACCGCTCGTTTCGCACGATCGCGAACACGGGCACGGCTGGGTGTTCCTCCCGTGGCCGTGCGATCACGTCGAGCCGAAATGAAACTGCCATGATCGGGGCTGCGGCGGGGCGGGGGCGGCCGTACCTGCGGCCGTGGGTACCATGGTGCCACGGATCGCCACATGTTGAAACTCTACGACTATCCCGATTTCTCCGCCGCCAATCCCTGGCAGCGAAAAACGATCGACACGGCCGCGCCGATGTCCGTGGTCCGGTCGTCCGTGTGGCCGCCACCGCCCGACTGCCAGTTCGTCCACGTCGGCTGGGAAGACTGGCTGATGCGCGGCACGCACTCGGAGGCGGAAGCCGACCAGCGAGTGCGGCTCATTCTCGACTCCCTCGACGCGTGCCAAGAGCGCGGGCAGCGGCTTCTATGGACCGTGCACAACCGCTCGTCGCACTGGCTCGCCTGGAAAGCTGCCGAGCAGCGGCTCCGGGCGGGCCTCGCAGAGCGGGCGGCGATCGTGTTCCTGATAGCGGAAAAGCATCGGCCGCTCCTGCCGTTCATTCCGGCGGAGAAGATCGTCGTCGTGCCGCACTACGCCGAGGAAAATCCCTATCTCGCACATCGCGAGGCTGTGCCGCGCGTGCCGGGCTTCTTCAAGTATGGCGCTCCGCGCGGCGAACTGGCCGACGTCCTGTTTCAAAACATTCTCAACTCACCCCGGTTCGACAAGTTCGTGTCGGACAAACGGCTGTCGCAGGAGGTCGTGGATGATCGCAACGTGGTCGTGAAGCGCCGCTTCACCCCGCAGGAGTCGCTGCTCTACGCCGCCCGCGCACACTGCACGCTGTTCGTTCGGCATCCCGTGCTCAACAGCGGCGTGTTCACCGCGTGCTGTGCATCGCGACTGGCCGTCTTCCACACGGCCGATACGGTTCAGTATCTCGACGTGCCGCCGGGCCTCGAGCGCTGGCGGCTCGAAGCCGCCCGGTACACGGCCGACGAAATCGCCGACAGGCTGACAGACCGCCGGCCCCCGCACGAAGGGCTCACGGTCTGGATCGCCGAGCGGTCGCCCGCACGCGTCTCGGCAGCCTGGTGGCACGCGGCCTGCCGCTCCTGACCGGCTCGGTGGCTGGGCGCGAGGCTGCGAATCTGAAACACTCACGCACATGAAGATTCTCGTCACTGGCGGCGCCGGATTCATCGGCAGCCATGTCGTCGACGGGCTGCTCGCGGCCGGCCATCACGTAGCCGTGATCGACGATCTCTCGAGCGGCTCGCGCGACAACCTGCCGGCCACGGTTCCGCTCCACGTCGTCGACATCGTGGACGGTCAGGCCGTACGCGGCGTCTTCGAGCGGGAACGGCCCGAGGCCGTCTGCCATCAGGCGGCCCAAATGTCGGTGAGCCGATCGGTCCGCGAGCCCCTGTTCGACGCCCAGGTGAACTGCATCGGGCTCATCAACGTGCTCGATGCGGCCGTGGCGACCGGCTGCGCACGGTTCGTGTTCGCCTCGAGCGGAGGCGTGCTCTACGGCGATGTCACGGCCCCGGCCCCCGAGACGACGCCGGCGAATCCCGTCAGCCCCTACGGCATCACGAAGTGGGTGGGCGAACGCTACCTTGAGTTCTACGCCAAGGAGCACGGGCTGGCAGCCGTGGCGCTGCGGTATTCCAATGTCTACGGTCCGCGGCAGAATCCGCACGGCGAGGCGGGGGTGGTGGCGATCTTCTGCAAGAAGCTGCTGGCCGGCGAGCCCGCCACGATCAATGGCGACGGCCGCTACGTGCGCGACTACGTGTTCGGGCCCGATGTCGCAGCGGCAAACGTCGCCGCCCTCACCCGCGGGCTGCCGGGCGTCGTGCCGAAGTCGCTCACGAGCCTCAATATCGGCACGGGCATCGGTGTCGACGTCAACGAGCTCGAAGCGGTGGTCAGGGGCGAGGTCGGCCGGGTGCTGGCCGAACGCGGCCGCCCGGCACATCTGCCCGACCCGGTGCACGGCCCTGCCCGCCCGGGCGACCTGCGGTCGAATCTCGTTTCGGCCATCCGCGCGGGCGAGGTGCTCGGCTGGCGGCCGACGATCGCGTTTCCCGAGGGCGTGGCCCGGACGGTTGCTTGGTTTGCCGCAGTGGGCACGCGGTGAGCGTCACCGTGCGTCGGCTGGCACGAGCCCTGTCATGGCGCCGTTGCAAATGCGCCGCATGAGCGACGGCGACGCCAGATAGTGCTGGAAGCCGTGCGTGCGGCCCACCACGTTGGCCGCATCGGCGCTCGAAAACTGCACCGTGGCCGGCAGCCACGACCGCGGCATGCCGACGTAGCCAAGGGCGTCGGCCCGCTGACTGCAGTCGAGGAACGGGAAGAACCGCAGGGCGTCGTCGGTCGAGTTCACGAGGAGCGTGAGCCGGTCGAGCCTGTTCACGGCCTCGCGGTAGGGCCCGCGGGGGGCGAGTGCATCGCAGCGCACCGCGGCCGCGATGAGCACGATGTTGACGGGGCCTGGCCGACTCGTCCACGGCCGCACCGACGCGGTGCCCGTGCGTTCGGCGATCGCGAGGTCTTCGATCGCCTCGAGCGTGATGATCGCTCCGTAGCTGTAGCCCACGATCGCGACGGGCCTGCCGGGCTCGAGCTGCCCGAGCAGCCAGGCCAGATAATGCCCCTCGGAAAACGCCCGCTCATACTTTGCCCGGCCGTCTTTCAAGAGGATGCCTTGCTGCTCGCTTGGCCACGAATAGACGACGGTGCGCATGTCGGCGTTGCCGCAGGCCGCGGCCCGCCGGGCGAGCTCCAGCCCTTGTTGCCGGGCCTCGGCATGGGAGTAGCGGTTGCCGTGGATGAATACCATCACGGGCCGCTGCGGTTCATCGAGCAAACTGGCGATGTCCGACCGATCCCACATGCTGCCGTCGGCCCGCAGCCGCTCGACCCGCAGATTGACAGACTCCGGCAATCGGCACATGCCGGGCAGACCGCGAGTGCTCACCACCCACACGTCCGGGGTGCCGGAGGGGCAGGGTAGATCGGCCCCGTCACCCCGCCGCGGTTGCCACACCGCCACCCCTGCAGTGAACAACGCGAGTGCGACGACGAGCAGTCGGCAGACGGAGCGAAAGCGGGCGGCATCCATGGCGTCGAGAGTCGTCGTGACGACGTCCCCGCTCAGCCAGTCCATGGCAGAGGGACATCCTGCAAAACCGTAGCACGCAAAGGGCGGCGTTGCCGGAAACAGGCCACCGCCGATTCAATGCCCTGCCGCCTGAGCACCGGTGGCCATCGGCGCGACCGTCACAATCGGCCCGCTGTGGTCGCCCCCGTGGGGCCGCAGCCTCGAAAACGATCCGGCACGGCGCCAAATCGTGGGCTAAGGTTTCTCGACGTCGCCTCGGGCGGCGTCTCACGTCCTTGCGGTCGCCTCCTCGACCGACCCCTGCGGTGGAGAATTCTCTCATGTCACGTTCCCTGTGCCTGGCCCTTCTGCTCGGCAGCCTCGCGGCCGCTCCGGGCTGCAGCAGCTGCTTCGGCGGAGCCAATTCGTGCCGGCGTCCGTCCTTCATGGAGTTCCGTTCGCCCTGTTCGTCGCGGGCTCCGGCAGCCCCGATGATGGCGCCGCCCTGCGGTGCCCCGGCGTGCGGCGCCCCGACCTGCGATCCGTGCCAATCGGCAGCCCCGTGCTGCGACGAGGGCACCGTGATCTCGTCGCCCGGGTCCGCTCCCGTGGTGCACGAGCAGGGCACTTTCAGCTGAGGCTTCGTTCGCCCCTCCGGTGATGCGCCGCTCTTGCCGGCCACGCGTCGGGCAAGCGGCACACCGCGTGCCCGCTCCCGATTCGAGCGGCTCGTCACCGGGGGGGCGAACCTTATAATCGGCGGCTTTGCCCATCCGGCCTGCACGGAGCCGCCATGTTCGAGTCGCTTTCGGCCTCGCTTTCGTCCGCCCTCAACGCCTTCCGCGGCCGCGGTCGCCTCACCGAGGCGAACATGCGCGAGGGGCTCGGCTCGGTTCGCACCGCGCTCCTCGAGGCCGACGTCGCCTACGACGTGGCCGATAGATTTCTCGACCGCGTCGTCGCCGATGCCGTCGGGGCTCAGGTGCTCGAATCGCTCGATCCGGCTCAGCAACTCGTCGGCATCGTGCACCGCGAGCTCGTGAACCTGATGGGCCCGGTGGACCATTCGCTCCACCTCGAAGCGGGCAAGACCACGATCCTCATGCTCTGCGGCCTGCAGGGCTCGGGCAAGACGACCTCGTGCGCGAAGCTCGCCAAGAAGATCCTCGCGCAGGGCCGCGGCGTGATGCTCGTGGCCGCCGATCTGCAGAGGCCCGCAGCCATCGAACAGCTCGCCATCCTCGGCCGGCAGCTCAATGTGCCGGTGCACGTGCCCGACGGCGTCACCGACCCGGTCGCCGTCTGCCAGACGGGCGTGGCCCGGGCGAAGAAGGAGGGGATCTCGACGGTCATTCTCGACACCGCCGGTCGCCTCGCGATCGACGAGGCCCTCATGCAGGAGCTCTCGCGGATCGACCGCACCGTCGGCCCCGACCAGGTGTATCTCGTGGTCGACGCGATGACCGGTCAAGACGCCGTCCGCAGCGCCAAGGCCTTCAACGAGGCCCTCGAACTCAACGGCGTGATCATGACGAAGCTCGACGGCGACGCCCGAGGCGGCGCCGCGCTCTCCGTCAAAGACGTGACCGGCGTGCCGATCAAGTTCATCGGCACCGGCGAGCAGATCGAGGCCCTCGAAGACTTCCACCCCGACCGCATGGCCGGCCGGATCCTCGGCATGGGCGACGTCGTGTCGCTCGTCGAGGAGGCGCAGCGCAAGTTTGACCAAGACGAGATGCGGGAGCAGGAGGAGCGGCTCAAGGCGGGCGAATTCACCCTCGACGACTTCAAGAAGATGCTCACCCAGACCCGCCGCCTCGGCCCCCTGGGCAAGGTGCTCGGCATGATCCCGGGCATGGGGGGCATGCAAGACATGCTCGGCAACGCCGACCTCGAAAAAGACATGAATCGGCTGTTCGGAATCATCGATTCGATGACCCCCGACGAGCGCCGCAATCCCTCGCGGGTGATCGACCAGTCGCGGCGCCGCCGGATCGCCGCCGGCGCCGGCGTGCCGCCCGCCGAGGTGAGTGACCTCGTCAAGCAGTTCGACGGCATGGCCGCGATGATGACGGGCATGGCGGGCCTCGGCATGCGCGACCGGATGCGCGAGGTGCAAAAACTCCAGGCCGGCCTCACAAACCCCGGCGGCCGCCTCGCCCGCCCCAAGGGCGACACCGGCAAGCGGCTCACGGCCGACGAACGCCGCAAGCTCAAGAAGCAGCGCGAGAAAGACGCCCGCCGCAAGAGGCGCAGCGGCCCGTGAACGTGATGCGTTCGATAGCCGCCTGATTTCGGGACTGAGCGAATGCGTTGGCGCCGGCTCAGGGTTACCCCGTACCGTTTCGCCGGACGTTCGCTGCGCCCATCCTGGGCTTCACTCACTCGGATGTGCCTGCGCT
>JBMLMS010000462.1:0-1298 GCA_049243925.1 Pirellulales bacterium | reverse complement strand
GTCGGCGATCTCGCCGGTCATCGTGGCCACGATCCGGCGGGGACGCCGCGCGGCCACGATCCGGGCGAGCGTTGCGGCGAGCATGGCAGGCTGCCGCCAGAGGGGGAACGGCTCCGACATGGCCCAACCAAGGCCGTCGGCCGCCTTGATATTCGCGCCGCCGATGTCGAAGGCCAGCACGGCCGAGTGGTCGTCACTTCTGTCCATCGCGCACCTGCGAGCCCGCCGCCATGTCGAGCATCGTCCGCACGAGGCTCCGCGGCGAGCCCGCAGCGAGCCAGACGAACGACGTCGTGAGCCGGGGGTTCACCTCGAGCACCCGGTCGGCCCGCCCATCGTCACGCGCGCCCAGGATCATGTCGACTCCCACCCAGCCGACAGGCTCGCTGCCGCCGGCCGCGTGCGCGACGGCAGCGACTGCACGCCGGGCGAGCCTCGTGGCGCGGTCGGCCGCGGCATGCGATTCCAGCAGCTCGCTTCCGAGATACTGGAGCGGCCCGGCGGCCGTGAACCGCTGCCGCATCGGCGGCAGACTTTCGATCACGCCCGGTCCACAGATGCACGAGACACCGACGGGCATGCCCGGGGCGAAGGCCTCGAGCCGCGTCGCGCTCGATACAGGGCCAGCATCGCGTGCCGAGGTGAGCAGGGCAAAGCCCTCGCAACCGACGCCATCGCGGAGCTTGCGGACGGCGGGCATGTGAAACCCATCGGGTAGGGCTTCCCCCGCCGCAAGCGTCCGCCCGGCGGGCACGGGCACGCCGGCCCCTGCGAGCGCCGTCACGGTGGCCTGCTTGTCCGACGCGATCGCGAGAAACGCATCGGACGGCCCGAGCACTCGCCCGCCAGCTGCCCGCACGGCCGTGACTCGCGCCCGCAGGATGCCGTCCGTCTCGGGGGCCACGATCACCGTCCAGTCGGCCTCGCGGGCCGCGGCCACGAGCACATCGATCTCACCGCCCGCTGGCACCGACTGGACGCGTGCCGCACGAGGCAGCGTCGGTGCCTGTGTCGCATCGACGAGCACAGTGACATCGAGCGACTGGTCACGCACGGCATCCGCCGCGAGCGCCTCGAGCATCGCCCGCCCCTCGGCGATGATGCCGGCAAGCTCACCAAGCGCCCCTTCACTCGCCAGCCCACCTGAGCAGCACCACTCGTAGAGGAGAAGTTTCACGGGCTCTCGCGTCGGTGTGTGCCCCGGCTTCGGGCTCCCCATATCCCGTCGCCGGACGTTCGCCTTCGCCCTCCAGGCTTCGGCTCACTCGGATTTGCCTGCGCTGCGCCATCCATGGCTT
>JBMLMS010000461.1:0-8113 GCA_049243925.1 Pirellulales bacterium | reverse complement strand
CGACAGGCTGAAGCCTGTCCTACATGCCTGTCCGACGTCACTTCTTCTCGAGAGTGAGCGTGAGCGCCCGGACCTTGTCGACAATCGTCTTCATGGCGTCGGGCTCGGCCACCTTGTTGGCGGCCTTGTCGGCCTCCTTGAGCAGGGCGAGCGCGTCTTTGGTGGCGCCGTTGGCGTCGAGCGCAGTGGCAACGGCGAGCAGGGCGTAGGCCCGGCTCTCCGACCGCTCGACACTCTTGGCCGCCTTCGCCGCCTCATCGAGCAGGCTCGCTGCCTCGTCCTTCTTGCCGGTCTGGGCCTTCACGTTGGCCGCGGCGGCGAGCGCCTCGGCCTTTGCCCGCGGCTCTTCGAGGCCCTTCGCCGCCTCTTCGAGCTTGCCCACCATGTCGCTGGCCGCGTCGGCCAGGCCGCTGCGGGTGTAGCCCAAAGCCACGGCAGCGAGCGCCTCGGCACGGAAGCGTTCGTCGGTCTCTTCGGCGGCCGTCGTCGCATCGCCAAGCACGTCCTTGGCGGCCTTCGCATCGCCGAGGCCCTTTGTCTTGTCGCCATACACGCCGCCCGCCTCGGCGAGCACACTTGCCCGCCGCACCGGATCGGCGATCGAGCCGGCGAGCTCGGTCGCCCGCTTGAGGGCGTCGCGGGCCGGCTTCTTCTCGCCGGTTTCCGCGAGGAAGCCCGCCACCTCGACGAGCCGCGGGCCAAACTGACCGGCGTCACCTTCTCCCCTCACCTTCTCGAGGGCCTTCTTCGCCGAGTCCTTGGCGCCCGTCTTGTCGCCCGAGGCGAATTGCCGTCGGGCCACCTTGAGCAGGGCCGCCGCCTGACGGTCGGGCGTCGACTCCTTCTCGGCCTTCTCGAGCTGCTGCGCGACCGTGAGGCCGCCCTTCTTGCCCTTCTTCTTGGTGCCGCCGCAGCCGGCGGTGGAGGTGAGTGCAAGCGCACCGATCACGATCACGAGGCAGATGCGTGAGCAAGAAGCCATAGGTCGGCACTCCAGAAGCAAAAACGGGGTGAATGACAGACACGGCGAAAAGCCGACAGGGTGACTCAAAACTTGAGGCGGGCGCGGGAGAGCCGGGCGTGGGTCTCGGCCATGAGGTCGTCTTCCGTCGATTCGTCGTCCGCCTCGTACGTGGCGGAAAAGCGGAGGTAGGCCCCGCAGTCGTCCCACGGCACGGTCGAGATCGAGAGATCGTGGATCAAAAACTGGCTCGCATCCTGGGCCGTTGTGAACACGCGGTCGCCGGCCCCCTTGGGGCTCTTCGTGTAGAGAAAGTAGGTGCCGCCGGGCATCTCGCAGTCGAAGCCCACGGCCCGCAGCACGCCCACCAGTTTCTCGAGCCGCCGGCGGTATTTCTCGCGCACGCGCTTCGGAATCTCGGCGGCGGCGAGCGCGGCGGCCCCTGCCTTCTGGATCGCCATGAACTGCCCGGAGTCGCAGTTGTCTTTGACATCGGCGAAGGCTCGCACGAGCTTCTCATGACCACACACCCAGCCCAGCCGCCAGCCGATCATGTGGAAGCCCTTCGACATCGAGTGCACTTCCACGCCCACGTCTTTCGCACCGTCCACGGAGAGAAACGAGAGCGGCTCGTCGTCGTAGGAGAGCATGATGTGGGCCGCATCCTGCACCACGATCACGCGGTGCCTGTGCGCCCAGTCCACGACCTTCTCGTAGAAGGCCCGTGTCGCCGTCTTGCCGGTGGGGCTGTTGGGATAGCAGAGCACGAGCAGTTTCGTCTTCGCGAGCACGTCGGCGGGAATACGATCGAGATCCGGGAAGAAGTCGTGTTCGGGCACGAGCGGCAGTTTGTGGACGACGCCGCCGAGCCAGCGGGTGGCGGTGCCGGCGACGGGGTAGCCGGGCACCGTCATGAGCGTGACGTCGCCGGGGTTGATGAAGGCCGCCGGCAGCATCGCATAGGCCGTCTTCGAGCCGATGCAGTGGTTGACCTCCTTCTCGGGATCGAGCACCACGCCGAACTCCCGCTTCATGAAGGCGGCAACCGCCTCCTTGTAGACGGCGATGCCGTTGTCGGCGTAGCCGCGGTTCTCGGGCCGATCGACCTCCCGCCGCATCACGGCCCGCACGCTCTCCGGAGCCATTTCGTCGTTCTCACCGATTCCGAAATCGAGCATCCGGCGGTCGGGGTGGTCGGCGATCGCCTTGCGCTTGGCCCGCTTGATGAGTTCGAACTTGTAGATCTCGTTGCCCTTGCCGTAGTTCGCCCCGCCGATCCGTTCGGCGAAGCGATCTTGAAACCAGGGGTCGGCGGCGGGCTGGGGGGCGGTGGTGGTGGCCATGCGGGTGAGGTGCGTGGCAGGAAAGATCCCTGCCAGGGTGGGGGTCGTGGATTGCCCGACCCGAAGTGGCCGGTCGGCGAAACATAGCCGTTTTGCCGGGTGTTTCCAAGCATTTGATTCCCCTCGGCCGCGATGGTGGAGTGAATGTCCAAGGAGCCACACCGATGCATTCTCTCCCCGACTGCCCGCGCGTCTTCGGCCCCTACGACGGCGACTTCGATCCGTTTGATGACGACGAAGACGCCGTGGTCTTGATCACGTTCGTTTGATAGCACCGGTGGCCGTCATGCGGCCCGCTGCCGCCCCGCCCGTGGGCTGCCGCAGGGGCCCCGGCCCGGCAGCCGCTGGCTCGCGGCCGTGCCCGGCAGGGCGGCCCGCTCGCAGGCGTAGAAGTCGCGGAGCCGCGGCGTGTCGATCCCCAACGCCCTGCGCACCTCGCCCAAGGGCTTGTCGAGCAGGTCATCGCCGATCGCGAGGTGCAGGTTTCGCAGGCCGAGCGCCTGCCCGGCCTCCACGCCGAGGTCGTAGGCGGCGAGCGTCGGCTGCGGAATTCGGTAGGGCTCGGGGTAGACGTGGGCCGCCACGATCTTGAAGAAAGCCTGCTCGAGCCGCGAAAGCCGCTTCGTGCAGCCCATCGTAAAGCCGATCACGAACGCCTCGTCCTGGCCCAAAAGCCCGCGGCCGAGGAGCACGTGGATGCGGTCGTGGTGGGCGAGATCTACGGCTCCGTGCAGCCGGAGCCAGCCATGCGGGTTCTCGAAGAGCCGCACGATCCAGGGAATTGCCGTCGGCGGGGCCGCGGGGAGCGTCGCGAGCACCTCGCGGAGCGTCAGGTCGTCGTTGTCGAGGCCGGGGCTCCACCGGCGCCAGGCGGGCACGTGCGTGCCGCCGGCAGGCGGCGGGCTGGCCGGAATGATTGGTTGCATGGCCGTACCCCGAGCCAATCGTAGGGGTCGGGCACCGACAAAAACCAGGCGCCGTCAGCCCGTTTTTGCAGCCATGGCGTAGGCCCGCCGGGGCGGCTGCACGCCCCAGACACGTGCGAGCGTGAGAAGTGCCGAGTGGAGCCGGCTCTTCACCGTTCCGACCGGCACGCCCATGAGCACGGCGGCATCGCGGTAGGCCAGGCCCTGTTCGTAGACGAGTTGCACGGCCCGCCGCTGCACCTCCGAGAGGGTTTGCACGGCCGCCTGCATCCGGCAGCCCTCCTCGCGGTCGCCCACCTGTTCGTCAGGCGAGCGGCCCCGGGCGGCCACCGTCTCGAGCGGGCTGTGCCCGTCACGCTGCACCGAGCCACGAGCCTGCTCCACGTGGCGGTGTCGGCGCTCGTGCCGCTGCACGTCGATCGCCTTGTGGGTGGCGATCGCGTAGATCCAGGGCCGAAAGGCCCGGCCGTCCTCGAACTGGTTGCTCCTCAGATACAGCCGGAGAAACGTGGCCTGAAACACTTCTTCGGCCAGTTCGGCATTCCCGAGATAGCGGTGTAGATAGCCAAACAGGGGCTGCTCGTAGCGATGGACGAGCGTTTCGTAGGCCCCGGCATCACCGGAGTCACGAAACTGGCGGAACAGTTCTTCGTCGGTCAGCACATCGGCGGACACGGTGGCGGCAACCATGATGCATCTCCTCAGCCTTGAGCCCGACCGCATGAAATGAAGATGAGACGGCCGCACCCAGGCTGTCCTCGCCCTCGTGCATCTGCCGTGCCAAACCGGCAGAATCGGTGCGACCGAATCCGCGCGGCCGAATTCGCGAATTCCACCGCAGGCCTGGGGCGGCGACGCCCCGGCAGGCTTCCGCAAAATGCAACGCCCGTTTGCAAAAAGCGGCAGTCGCCCGCAGGTCGGACGGTCAGGACAGCCACTCGGGCCGCAGCAGCATCACGAGCCCCAGGGCCAGCACCACGACCCCGCTGGCGAGCTTGAGCCAGCGGCCGCCAGTCTCCTGGAGTTTGAGCCGGGAGAGCGTGGCCACCGCCGTCCCCACCATGATCGCGTCGTCGAACATGTAGGCCGCGATGTAGAGGCCGAGGAAGCCGTAGCGGGCGGCCCCGGCGTGGTGCTGGGCGAGTACGTTGGTGTAGAGCGCGGGCAGGCCGGCGGTGCACAACAGTTCCACGACGTTCACCATCACCGCCAGCGTGAACGCGGCCGCGAGGGCTGCCGGCAGGTTTTCGGCGGTCACGATCCGCCGGATTCGCTCGTAGATGCCGGGCTTGGCCGCCGCGGGAATCGATAGGCTGGGGCCCGTGCCGAACGCGAAGAAATCCTTCACGTGCACGAGGCCGATCGTCACCGCCACCAGCCCGAGGACCACCTGGACCGGCCGCAGGTAACCGAGCCACTCGAAGACGTTGAGCCAGGCGGCCATGAAGGCGAAATACGCCGCACCGCTGACCAGCACGAACGTGCCCGCGATGGCCAGCATCCGGGTTCTGTCGCGGAGGTTCACGAGCACGGCCAGGAGGAGCATGAGCACCCACATGGCGCAGGGGTTGAAGCCGTCGACGAGCCCCACGGCAATCGTGAACAGCGGCAGGCCAAGCGTCGCCGGGTCCACCCGGCCGAGCACCGGCAGATCGATGGCCTCGGAGAGGGAATCCGATGGCCCGTGCTCCTCCGCGCTATCGACCCGCGCTGGGCAGGGCTGCGTCCAGCGGTCGAGGATCGCCTCGAGCCGACGGCCGGTCGTTTCAACACGATCGAAGCCGACCTCCAGCCGGTCGCCGACGCGAAACACCGGAACGCTCGCCGCCGCGACCCCGCGGTTGCGGACGAGCTCAGCCAGGAGCGTTCTGGCCGCAGCGTCCTGCGTGAGATCGCGGATCGAGACGGCAAAGCCGGGATAGTGTGCTGCGACGGTGGCCAGCCAGGCCTTGGCTCGAACGCAGCGGCTGCAGCCGGCACGGGTGAAGACGTCGAACTGGAGTGCGGCGTTGAGCCGGGCGACGACCGCGGCCGGATCCCGCACGCCCGCCACCGCGGTGCCGCACGTGACGAACACCGGCGTCTGCCCCGGATCGAACCCGTGGCGGCCCGCGAGCTTCGCGAGGTCGGCCCGATCATCGGCGCTGGCGTCGAGGAACCGCCGCACCATCACGACGCCCCCCCGCTCCGCCGCGAATCGTTCCACTCCCTGGATCGCCGCTGCGGCGGACTCGTCGCGTTCGCTCGCGAACACGTCGATCACGACGCAGCGCCGGTCCGCCTCGTCGCCCGCCGTCACCACACTCGCTGCCGCGATCGCGATAAAGGAGGAACCGACTGCCAGCAGAAGCGTTCGCACGATGGACGGTGGGTGCTGTACGGTCATGGGGCTCCTCGCGAACCAGCGTGGAGCAATCGTACGCGGCCGACAGTGGGCCCGTCGCGCAGTGTGGGAGTCTGTGCTTCGTTCGCGGTGGGAAACTTCGTCGAGATCACCACCTCTGCCCGGATCCTGGAAATCAAGGAGGCAGAGGCCACCTTGTTGCTCCGAAGCAGAAGGGCTCGGGCCCGCTTATTCCGCCCGGCGAAACAGGGCGTAGACGTAGGGCCGCGGGTCGCCGGCCGGATTGACGAACGTGTAGTCCTCGGTCAGCACGAGCTCGAACTCCGGCCCCAGCCGCTGCGCCATCTCTTCGACCGTATACCGGTGAACGTCCAGGCCCGCGCATCTGGGAGCGCCGTGTGCGGCGAACTCCGCGAGCAGCACATGGCCACCAGGCCGGAGGAGCGACCGCAGGTTGCGGAAGTAGGTCTCGATCGCCGACTCATGCAGGAGAAAGTGGAGCACGGCCCGGTCGATCCAGATGTCGCACACGGGCAGGCCCGGCGGGAGCGGCTGGGCAATGTCGTGATGCAGCCAGACGGGCTCCGGCGTGCACGCGCCGATGCGTCGCCTGAGCTTCTGCAGGGCCGCGTCGCTGACGTCGTTGAGCACGAGCCTGGCACCGCGACCGAGCAACTCGTCCGCGAGCAGCGAGGTGCCCGCCCCCGGCAGAAAGATCGTCGCCCCGGCCTGCGGCGGCACGTGGTCGAGCAGCCGGAGGGTCTGACCGACAGCTGCTTCGTACCAGCCCAGTTGCGGGTCATCCTTCGCCGCAAAGATTTCGTTCCAGTGTCTGACGAGGTCTGCCATCCGCTGCTCCACGCTCGGTCTCGGGATCAGAATCACGCCGCCGGCTCCGCGGTGAAATGCGTGCCCGCGGGCCAACGATCCGGCGATCGGCGTTGCCAGCCTGATCGCGCGGCGCCGTCACCGGCCCATCCGCGGGCATCGCCCCTCAGTACACGCCGATCGCCGTCCATCCGTCGGCAGGGCGGTTGATGTTGAATGTCATGGCGGATTGCGCGATGCGGATGCCGGGCATGACGTCCGCAAGTGGGTTGCCACCGCGAATCACGGACTGGCCGCAGACCCACACTTCCACGCCGTTGGTAATCAGTTTCTCGACCAGTTCGCGGTTCGGGTTGGAGCCGCCCGCAGAGGACTTCGCATGGGCCTCGTCGTTCAGCGCGGCCGTGGTCGCGTTGAAATGAAGGATCACGGCAAGTTGGGGCCGCGGCCCCGCGAGCCCCTCGAGGGCATACAGGTTGACCAGGCGGGCGGCGCTTTCGAGCCCCCGGTTCGGCTTGCCAGCCGGTGCCGCCGCCGTCGTGTCGAAATACACCTTGCCGCCGGAGCGGATCCGCTCACCGGCGTCCGCGAGCGAGACCACCGATCCATACTTCTCGATCTGCGGAAACTGGAGTGGCGGCAACCCGGCGACCGGCTCCGCAGCGGGGCACGGGGAGGCGAAAAAAGCGGCACACACGACGGCAAGGGTCGCGAACCGCAAGCGATGGGGCACCGGACGCATGGGAGGTCTCTCCTTGAAGAGGAAATGGATCAGAACGCGAGGAATGTCTTGGCAATGATGAACGTCGCCACGCCCACGATCGCCACGGCGAAGATTTTCGCGAGGAGCGGCCCCGTGAACCGGCGGCCGATGAACGAGCCGGCGAGCAGGCCGGGGATGCTGCCGACGACGAAGCCGCCGGCGATGTCGAGTGGGATTCCGTTGCCTGCGGCCACCTGGCCGGCCACGCCCGCCGCACCCACGAGCGTCATCACCAACAGCGACGTGCCGACGGCGCGAGGCACGCCCATCGAGGCGAAGGTGACGAGCGCGGGAACGATCAAAAACCCGCCGCCGACGCCGAACAGCCCGGACAGCAGTCCGACGGCGAGACCGGTCGCGGTGAGCACGCTGGCGCACCGGCTGGTCATGCGCAGCTTTCCCTCCGGATCGCGTCGGCACGCGGGGCCGCTGCCGGCGACGAGCGTGGCCGGCGACGACCGCTCCGTCGGATCGGCGGACTTGGCCCACATCCGCACGGCGATCAGCAGCATCAGCGCTGCGAAGCCGCTGAGCAAAAGCGGCTCGGGCACGAGCGTCCCGAGCCATCCGCCGACCGGGGCAGCCAGCATGCCGGATGCGGCGAACAGGAGGCCCGTGGGGAACTCGACCTGCCCGTAGCGCCACCGTTCGACGGCCCCGACGAGCGCCGTCGCCGCCACCGTGACGAGCGAAATGCTCACGGCCGTCCGCGGATCGACGCCGATCCCGTACACGAGCAGCGGCACGGCGAAGATCGCGCCGCCGCCGCCCGTGAGGCCGAGCGACAGGCCGACGACCGCTCCAGCAGCGAGCGTGGCGGCGGTCATGCGGGCAGCTTCGCCGCAAGCCAGGCCTTGTAGCCTCCCACCATGTCGTGCACGTGGGGACGGCCCAGTTTCTGGAGCAGGCTGGCGGCGATCGCGGAGCGGTAGCCTCCCTCGCAGTGCA
>JBMLMS010000460.1:0-14845 GCA_049243925.1 Pirellulales bacterium | reverse complement strand
TCGAGCACCACCTCCTCGTAGACGAGCAGTTCGTCGTGGAGCGAGAGGTTGTAGCTGTTGGGGTTGAGCCGCCCTTCGTCGAAGGGCTCGATCACGACATTGCCGCCGAGCTGCTGCTTGATCTCGTTGCCGGAGAGGATCATGGGTGGTTCCAGGTGCGGTGGCGGAGAAGACAGGAACCCGACGGGGGCGGATTGTACGCTTTTGGTTCGACGCTGTCAGGGACGGCGGGGTTTTGCGGCGGGCCGCGGTCGGCGCTTCGCCGGTTTTCGGGGGCTCTTCGCCTTCACGCCCGCGCGCGGGCAGAGGTCGGCGAGCGGGCAGGCCTCGCACCGCGGCCCCCGGGCCGGGCAGATGGTGCGGCCGTGCTCGATGAGCCGGTGGCTGAAGGCGATCCAGTGGTCGCGGGGCACCACCTTCACGAGGTCGCGCTCCGCCCGCACGGCATCGGCCTGCCGGGTGAGCCCCAGGCGCCGCGTGATGCGGCCCACGTGCGTGTCGACCACGATCCCCTCGGCCTCGCCAAACGCGCTGCCGAGCACGACGTTCGCCGTCTTGCGGCCCACGCCGGGCAGCCGCACGAGGTCGGGCAGCGACCGCGGCACCTCGCCGCCGTGCCGCTCCACGAGGCCCTGGCAGCAGCCGAGAATGTTTTTCGCCTTGGCACGGTAGAAGCCGGTGCTGCGGATCACGGCTTCAAGGTCGCGCGGCCGGGCGGCAGCCAGGGCCGCCGGCGTGGGCCAGCGGCGAAACAGGTCGCCCGTGACCATGTTCACCCGCTTGTCGGTGCACTGGGCGGAGAGAATCGTGGCCACGATCAGCTGAAACGGGCTGGCGAAGTCCAGCGAGCAGTCCGCCGCCGGATGGGCTCGCGCCAGCCGCTCGGCGATCGCCGCTGCCCGCATTTTTTTGGCGGCTACCGTTTCACGGGCCAGTCGAGCCGGGGCGGCCACCCCCTCGCCACGGCCGTGGCTGCTACCATTCATCGGGCATCCCTTCGCGCCGGGCGGAGGCGTGGGCCCCAGGCACCCGGTGCATGACGGCAGCGAGCAGGGTTGGATTCATGGACGCAGCGCCCGCCTACGAGCCTCTGTATCTCGACGGCATCGAGAAGTTCAATGCCTGCGACTATTACGAGTGCCACGAGGTCTGGGAAGAGCTGTGGACGGAATACCGGGGGCCGTCCCGGAAGTTTTACCAGGGGCTGATCCAGGCCGCGGTTGCCCTCTACCATTTCGGCAACGGCAACATTCGCGGGGCCCGCAAGCTCCACACGAGCGTGCATGGGTATCTCGAACCCTACGCCCCACAGCACCTGGGCCTCGACATCGGGAAGTTTCTCGCCGCGTTCGACACCTGTCTCGCCGACGTGGCCGCGAGCAAGGAGGATTTTCCCGACGTCACGCTCGACCCCGACCTGCTCCCGGAGATCCACCTCGATCCGCCGCCGGCCTGACGCAGGGTCCATACGGCACGGCTGAGCCTCCCATGACCGACGAACCGCTCTCCTTTTCGCCCGACCAGTTCTCCGGCCAGGCCCGCATTTTTGCGCTGCCGAATTTGGTGATGTTTCCGCACGTCATGCAGGCGTTGCACATCTACGAGCCCCGCTATCGCGCCATGCTCGAGGAAGCGATCGAAGACGATCGTCTGATCGCCATGGCCGTGCTGGCCCCCGGCTGGGAGCAGCACTACGAGGGGCGTCCGCGGCTCCGCTCGACCGCCTGCCTGTGCCGCGTGGCGACCCACCAGCGAACGCCGGAGGGCACCTACAACGTGCTTCTGCTCGGCGTGCGGCGGCTGCGGCTCGTGCGCGAACTGCCGCCCAAGAAACTGTTTCGCGTGGTGGAGTCGGAGATCCTCGACGACGAATCGCCCGACGAAGGATCGCCCGCCGCCGCGGAGCTCCAGCAGCAGCTGCTCGCCGCCTTCAAGCGGGCGATGCCGAAGATCCCCGACGCCTACGAGCAGCTCGACCAGCTGCTGGGCACGCAGATCACCCTGGGCATGCTTGCCGACATCGTGGCCTACACGATCGATCTCGACGTCGAATGGAAGATGCGACTGTTGGCCGAATGCGATGTCTTCCGCCGCACCCGGCTCTTGCTCGAGGCGATCGCCGGCCGGCCCGCGGCCACGATTCCGCGGCCTTTCCCACCCGAGTTCAGCGCCAACTGACGGCCTGCCGTGTGATAGGATGGATCGCATGAAGAAGGATGCATCGCCCGTCGATCATGCCCGCATCGAGCGGGCCGTGCGTGAAATTCTCCATGCCGTCGGGGAGGATCCCGATCGGGAGGGCCTGCTCGAAACCCCGGCCCGCGTGGCCCGGATGTATGCGGAGATGTTCAGCGGGCTCCATCAAGACCCGAAGGTGCACCTCCGCAAGGCCTTCACGGAGAAGTACGACGAGATCGTGCTCGTGCGCGACATCTCGTTCACCAGCGTCTGCGAGCATCATCTTCTGCCGTTCATGGGCAAGGCCCACATCGGCTATCTGCCCGATGGCCGGGTGCTCGGCCTGAGTAAGCTCGCACGGATCGTGGAAGTGGTGTCGCACCGGCCGCAGGTGCAGGAGCGGATGACGGAGCAGATCGCCGATCTGCTCGTGGAAGACCTCGGGGCCAAGGGCGTGGCCGTGGTCGTGGAGGCGTCGCACACCTGCATGACGATCCGCGGCATCCGCAAGCCCGGCAGCCTGTGTGTGACCTCGGCGATGAAGGGGATCTTTCGCTCCAACGTGTCGAGCCGCGCCGAAGTCATGTCGCTCATCTACGGGAATCGTCCGGCGCTGTGACGCTTCTCGTCGACTTTCTCTGCCGGTTCGCCTGGGGCCTCGCCGCCGCCCTCGTGCTCACGCCCGCCGGCGTGGTGCCGGCCGGCTTTTTCCGCGTGAATCTGCTCGTGGTGCTCGGGCTCGCCACCTTCGCGGCGCTTCTGGCGGGGTCGGTGCTGCCGGCGTGGTTTTGGCCGTTGCCAGCCGCGGCGGCCGTGGCGGCGTGGCTGGGGAGCATCGCGTGGTATGCCGAGCGGGTGCGCGGCGGCATCGCGCTGTGCATCGTGTGCGCGGGGCTGCTCGCGGTGGCGACGGCGCTCGTGGGGCCGGTGGCGATCGTGCCCGCCGCCACGCGGCTGCTCTCGGGGCTCGTGGTCGGCCTGACGGTGCATGCGATGCTCCTCGGGCACTGGTATCTCAACGCGCCCGGCATGCGGGTCGACGCCCTGCGCCGGATGATCGACGTGGCGCTCGTGGCGTGGGCGGCCGTGCTCGTGGCGGCGCTCGCCGCCGTGCTGCACACGGGCGCCGTGCCGTGGCAGGGCCTCGAGCCGACGGCCCTCGCGCTCTTCTCCCTGCGCTGGCTGGCCGGGCTCCTCGGGCTGCCGGCCCTGCTCATTTTGAGCCGCAAGACGCTCGACATTCCCAACACGCAGAGCGCCACGGGTATTCTCTATGTGGCCTGCCTGGCTGCGATCATCGGCGAGCTCACCGCCCAACTGCTCGCGACGGCAGCCTGATTTTCATGCGGAGCGCCTCGGATGCGGATCACCTACGCCTGCCCCGCCTGCCATGCCACCGTCGCGGTCGACGGCATCGAGACGCGTGCCGCGCTCGACTGCCCGGCCTGCGGAGCGGCCGTCGCCGTGCCCGGCGATGCCTTCGCGCCCGGCACGCCGCCACGGCTGCGGCGGTGCCTCGTCTGCCCGAGTACGGAGCTCTTCGTGCGCAAGGATTTTCCTCAGCGCGTGGGGCTCGCGATCGTCGTCGCGGGGCTCGCCGCGAGCTGCGTGGCGTGGGCGTGGCGGGAGCTCGTGCTCACGTTCGCGATCTTGTTCGGGACGGCGCTCGTCGACGTGGTGCTGTATCTCGTGATGCCCGACTGCCTGTCGTGCTATCGCTGCGGTGCCCGCTATCGCGGGGCCGGCGTGCGGGGCTCGTTTGGCGGCTTCGATCTGGAGACGCACGAGAAGCACCGCCAACAGACGGCCCGGCTGCGGGCCGGATCAGCACATGGATCGTGAGCGGCAGCTGATCGCCGAAGATCTGCGCGGCCTGGTGGCCGGCGACGTGCTGTGCGACGACGCGAGCCGGGCTCTCTACGCCACCGACGCGAGCCTGTTCGAGATCTGGCCGCTGGTGATCGTGCGGCCGCGCTCGGTGGACGACGTCGCGGCGACGGTGCGGTTTGCCGCGGAGCGCGGGATCCCGGTCACCCCGCGGGGTGGCGGCTCCGGGCTCGCTGGCGACGCGCTCGGCCGCGGCATCGTGGTGGACACCTCGCGGTTCATGCGCCGCATCATCCACACCACGGCGACGCGGGTGCGGGTGCAGCCGGGGGTGGTGGCTGCACAGCTCGACGAGCATCTCGCCCGGCTGGGCCGCATGTTCGGCCCCGATCCGGGCAATGCGGCCGTGACCACGATCGGCGGGATGATCGGCCGCAATGCGTCGGGCAGCCGGTTCGCGCGGCACGGGGCGATCCGCGATCGGGTCGCGGCGGTGCAGGGCGTGCTCGCCGACGGCAGCGTGATGGAGCTCGTGCCCACGGCACCGGGTGGCATGGGCACGCCTGCGGAGGGCGGGCAGACACGGTTGGCCGCGGGCGTGGCGGCGATCCTCGCCGATGCCCGGCCCGTGATCGCCCGCTGGCAGCCGGCCGATCGGCCCACGCACGGCGGGTATCGGCTCGATGATCTCGAACGCGACGGGCTCGTGGACCTGCCGCGGCTGCTCTGCGGCGCGGCAGGCACGCTGGCCATCGTCACGGAGGCGACGCTCGAGACGAGCCCGGCCGACGGAGGCCGCGCCGTCGCGCTCGTGCTCTTCGACTCGCTCGAAAAGGCGGCCGATGCGGCGCTGCGGCTGGCGAGCCTGGGGCCGAGCGCCTGCGACCTGTTCGACAAGCGCCATCTGGCGCTCGCCCGCGGGGCGAAGGTGACGTTCGATCTGCTCATTCCGCCCGCCGCCGACGCCGGGCTGCTCGTCGAGTTCACGGGGGAGACGCCGGCGGAGTGCCGGGCCCGGCTCGACGATGCCCTCGCCCGCCTCGGGGGCGTGAAGCGGCTGTGCCTCGACATCCGGCGGGCGGAGGACGACCACGATGCGGCGCTCTTCTGGGAACTGTCGCGGCAGGTCGTGTCGACCCTCCACGGGGTGCGCGGCACGTCTCGCCCCGTGCCGTTCGTGGAAGACGTGGTGCTCCCGCCGGCCAGACTGCCGGACTTCCTGCGGCGTTTGCAAGACGTGCTCAAGGATCAGGCGGCCACGGCGCTCGTGTTCGGGCACGCCTTGCAGGGGCAGGTACACATCCGACCGTATGCCGAGCCCCGGCATCCCGACGAGCGGCCGCGGCTGGAGCGGCTGGCCGAGTCGATCTATGCAGACGTGGTCGCCCTCGGTGGCACGCTCGGGGGAGAGCAGGGGCTCGGCCTGTCGAGGACGGCGTTTTTCAGTCGCTTCTTTCCCGATCTGAGCGGCGTGTTTTCCCGTGTGAAGGAACTGTTCGATCCACAAGGCACCCTCAATCCTGGCCGGATCGTCGTGGCGGTGGGGCTGCCTGCGGCGAAGGAAGCGTTTCGCGGGTCGCTCGAGCCCGCGCGGCCGGCCGACCCGCGCATGGCCGCGGCCGTGCTGCCGGTGCTCACGTGGCCCGCGGCCCGCCTGGCGGCGGAAGTCGATGCCTGCAACGGCTGCGGGGCGTGCCGCACGCTCGGGCCCGACGTGCGCATGTGCCCGCGCTACCGCGAGGAGCCCGCGGAGGAATCGTCGCCCCGGGCGAAGGCCAGCCTCGCGGCCGGGATCCTCTCCGGGGGCGTCGCCGCTGAAGCGCTCGCCACCGACGCCTTGCGGCGGATCGCCGACACCTGCTTCAACTGCCACCAGTGCCGCGTGGACTGCGCGGCGGGCGTGGACATTCCGGCGCTCGTGATGGAGTTGAAGGCGGCCCACGTGGCGGGCAACGGGCTGCCCACGGCGGTGTGGCTGCGGGCGCAGGTCGATCGCCTGAGCGCGTTAGGAGGGCGATTCGCACCGCTCGCCAATCGGGCGATCGCCAACCCGCAGGCCCGGTGGCTCATCGAAAAGACGCTGGGCATCGCCCGCGGCCGCAAGCTTCCGCGATTCACCGGCCGCCGCACGATGCGTTGGGCGGCGCGGCGCGGCCTCACGCGGCCCTCCCAGCGCGGCGGCCCGCGGGTGCTCTACCTGCTCGACACCTTCGCCCGCCATCACGATCCGCTGCTCGTGCAGTCGTTCGTGTCGATCCTCGAACGTCAGGGCGTGGGCGTGTTCATCGACCCGCGGCAGGTGGCGTCGGGGATCGCCCTGGTGTCGGAAGGCGATGTCGAGGGAGCCCGCGCCCTCGCCCGCACCAACGTGCGCATTCTCGCGGAGGCCGTGCGGCTCGGCTATCGGATCGTGTGCACGGAGCCCGCGACGGTGACCTGCATCACGCACGATTATCCATTGCTCGTCAAAGACGACGACATGGAGCGGATCGTCGCCGCCACGACCGATGCCACGAGCTACCTCTGGGAGCTGCATCGCGAAGGCCAGCTCCGGCTCGACTTTCAGCCGGTCGCGGCCCGCGTCCTCTACCACGCCCCCTGCCACCTCCGCGCCCGACACGCCACGAGCCCGGCCGAGCATCTGCTGCGGCTCGTGCCCGGCCTCACGGTGCAGGCGGCCGATCAGGGCTGCTCCGGGATGGCCGGCACCTTCGGCCTGGCCCGCGAGCACTACCGCGCGAGCCTCCGGGTGGGGCTGGGGCTCGTCACGGCGATCCGCAGCGCCGGTGTCGACGCGGGTGCTACCGAGTGCAGCGCGTGCAGGATACAAATGGAGCAGGGTACGACGAAGCCGACCGTGCACCCCGTGAAAATTCTCGCAAAGGCGTGTGGAGCGATCGATGGCGACGGAGCCGAGGAACTCGACGGCGTGCTCGCTGCCCAGAGCGGCCGGCTCACCACCAGCTAGCGCGGCGCATTCGGCCGTGGTGCGGGTCGGTCTGTTCGCCGGTATGGCCGAAGCCGCCGGTCGCCGTGGGCTCGACGTCGCCTGGCAGGGGGGCACCGTGGCCGATCTGCGGGCAGCCGTCGCAGCCGCGTGCCCCGCGGTGGCGCCGCTGCTCTCGCGGAGCGTGTTCGCGATCGACGGTCGCTACGTCGCCGACACCGCCGGCGTGCCCGCAGGGGCCGACGTCGCCGTGATTCCTCCGGTGAGCGGAGGCTGACATGACGACCGTGCATTGCAGGCTCGTGCGCGATCGGATCGACACGGCGGCCGTGCTGGCCGAGGTGGGGCGGGAGACCGCCGGAGCCAGCGTGCTGTTCGTGGGGACGACGCGGTCGATCACCGGCGACGTCGTCACCCGCAGCCTCGACTACGAAGCCCATGAGCCGCTCGCGGAGGACCAGCTCGCGCACCTCGCCCGCGCGGCCGTGCAGGAGTTCGCCCTGAGTGCGTGCGCCGTCGTGCATCGCCTCGGAGCGGTGCCCGTGGGAGAGGCGAGCGTGGCGGTGGCCACGAGTGCCCCGCATCGCCGCGAGGCCTTCGCCGCGGCCGAGTGGCTGATGGAGCGGATCAAGCAGGCGGTGCCGATCTGGAAGCGCGAAGAGGCCGCCGACGGCACGCGCACGTGGGTGCATCCTGAAAGCACGCCCGCGGTGGAGCTCAGCCCATGAGCGACGAGGCAGGGGGCCGGGCAACGCGATGGCAGCCGGGTGGCCGGCTCACCGACGGCTTCGGCCGCGTGCACACCGACCTCCGCGTGAGTGTCACCGACCGCTGCAATCTGCGCTGCACCTACTGCATGCCGATCGACGCGGTGTTCAAGCCGCGCGAGGAGTTGCTCACCTACGAAGAGATCGCCCGCGTCGTGCGGGTGGCCGCCGGGCTCGGCATCCGCTCGGTCAGGCTCACCGGCGGCGAACCCCTCATGCGGGCCCGGCTCGACGAGCTCGTGCGGCAGCTGGTGGCGGTGCCGGGGATCGAGGACGTGGCGCTGACGACCAACGGCCTGCTCCTCGCCGAGCAGTCGGAGGCGCTCGCCCGGGCGGGGCTGCATCGGCTCAACGTGAGCCTCGACAGCCTCCGGGAAGACGTGTTCGAGGCGATCGCCCGGCGGCGCGGGCTCGATCGTGTGCTCGCCGGCCTCGCCGCCGCGAAGGCCGCGGGGTTCGCGACGATCAGAATCAACGCCGTCTCGATTCGGGGCCTCACGGAAGGGGAGATCGTGCCGCTGGCGGAGTTTTGTCGCCGCGAGGGTTTTCAGCTGCGGTTCATCGAGTTCATGCCGCTCGACGCCGAGGCCGGCTGGGCCGGCGAGCGCGTGCTGACCGGCCGCGACGTGCGGGCGATCCTCGAACGCGAGCTGGGGCCGCTCGTGCCGGCGGCGAGCGGCGACCCCGGGCAGCCGGCGGTCGATTTCACGTGGGCCCATGGCACCGGCCGCGTGGGGTTCATCGACCCGGTGTCGGCGCCTTTCTGCGACCGCTGCGACCGGCTACGGCTCACCGCCGACGGGCAGTTTCGCAATTGTCTGTTTTCGACCACCGAGTGGGACGTGCGGCAGGTGCTGCGCGGCGGCAGCGAGACCGACGACGTGGACGGCGCGATCGCCGCGCTTCTCGACGAATGCGTGCGAACGAAGCGGGCCGCCCATGGCATCGGTGCGGCCGACTTCGAGCGACCGGCGCGGGCGATGTATCAAATCGGAGGATAGGGCGATGCTCTCCGGCCAGCCACGCCGCTATCTCGACAATGCCGCGACGACGTGGCCGAAGCCGGAGGCCGTGCTCGCCGCGTGGGAACGAGCGGCGCGAGTCGTCGGCGTGGCTGCCGGCCGGGGCAATTACCGCGAGGCCGTCGAGGCGGATGCGATCCGGGCCCGGGCCCGGGCCCGGGCAGGCGGCCTCCTCGGCGGCGTCGATCCGGCACGGGTGGCGCTGCCCTCGGGCGGCACGCTCGCGCTCAACATGGCGATTCACGGAATCATGCGGCCGGGCGACCACGTGATCGCCACAGCCGCCGACCACAACGCCACGCTTCGGCCCCTCCATGCGCTCGCGTCACGCGGCGTGATCACGCTCAGCGTGGTGCCGTGCGACGGCCTGGGTTGCGTCGATCCCGCCGAGGTAGCCCAGGCCTGGCGGCCTGAGACCCGCGGCATCGTCTGTTCGCATGCGTCGAACGTGACCGGAGCGCTCCACGACGCCGCGGCACTGGCCGCCATCGCCCACGAACGCGGCGGCCTGCTCGTGCTCGACGCCGCGCAGTCACTCGGCCAGGTGCCGATGGGCGGTGAGGCTGCCGCGTGGCACGCCGACATCGTCGTGGCCCCGGCGCACAAGTGGCTTCACGGCATGGCCGGAGTCGCGATCCTCCACGCGCGGGCGGGCCTCGAGATCGAACCGCTCGTCCAGGGAGGCACAGGCTCGGCGAGCGACTCGCTCGAGATGCCTGCCGCGTTCGCCGACCGGCTCGAGGCGGGCACGCCCGACCTGCCGGCGCTCGCGGCGCTCGATGCGGCCGCCGCGTGGCTGGCCGCGGAAACGGTCGAGGCGGTGGGCAGCCTGTGCCGCGACCTCGCCGCGGACTGCGCGGGTCGGCTGCGCGACATCCGCGGCGTGCGGGTGTTGGCCGCGCTCTCAGGCGGGCCGCCGATTGTGAGTTTCACGCTCCAGGGCTATGATCCCGCCGAAGTCGCCGCGTTGCTCGAGCAGGCGGCCGGCGTGCAGGCCCGGGCGGGCTTTCACTGTGCGGCGCTGATCCACGAGTGCCTCGGCACGCAGGCCGGCGGCACTGTGCGGCTCGCCTTCGGGCCGTTCAATTCCACCGCCGACATCGCTGCGGTCGTCACCGCGGTCGAACAGTTTGCAACCTGACGGGAGACCGACGATGGCCGGCATTCGCAAAGACGTGTGGTACGCCGGAGGCCTGGCCTTCCAGTGCACGCAGTGCGGCGACTGTTGCTCCGGATCGGAAGGCTATGTGTGGGTGAATCAGGCCGAGATCGACGCCATGGCCGCCCGGCTGGGCCTCGCTCCAGACGACTTCGAGCGGCGGTATGTCAAGCAGGTGGGCGTGCGGCGCTCGCTCACGGAGCGGCCCGGCGGCGATTGCGTGCTCCTCGACGAGAAGACGCGGAAGTGCACGGCGTACGACGAGCGGCCGCGGCAGTGCAAGACCTGGCCCTTTTGGGATTCAAACCTGCGGTCGCCCGCGGCCTGGGCCGAAGCCGCCGCAGCCTGCCCCGGCTGCAACAAGGGCAGCCTCGTGCCGCTCGAACAGATCGTCGAGCAGGCCTCACGCATCCGGATTTGACTTCACGGGACGGCTCGGCATCGTGCCGACCGTCCCTTGGCCGACCTCTGTCGACTGGTGCTGACCAGGCCCTCCGGGCCTAGCGCCGTCCGTTTGTATGTAGGACAGGCTTCAGCCTGTCATACTCGAATGCGCCCAATCCGGCTCGGGGCTGCCCATACTCCGTCGCCGGACGTTCGCCTCCGCTTGGGCTTCCTGCCTGCGCTTGTCTGCATGCGCCGACTCCCGGGACACGGGGAGCCCGAAGCCTCCTCAACGAAAGCCCGAGGCGTAAGCCGAGAGGATGCCCCGGTGGCGAAACACGACGCGTATTCCCTTCGGCTCACGCCTCGGGCTTCCAGACGGGTAGGCGAGGGGTTACCCATCGCCTCCCTCGTAGCGACAGGGCCGATGCTAGCACCGGGCGTGCTAGCACTTGATCTTGTGGTGGCAGGCGTGGCTGCCACACAAAATCCGAAAAATGCTTGCCTTGCGTCGGGCGAACGATACTTTCAGCCCCCGAACGGTCGGCATGGATGTCGACCCGAGACCTTTCAGGGAGGATTTCATGGCTGGCAAACCGCTCATCGGCATCAACACGGATTACCGCTCCACCCGCAAGGAGCACGCCGCGCTCTCGTTCGTGGCCGCCGGCTACTACGACGGCATCACGGCTTCGGGCGGCATCCCGGTGATCCTCCCTCCGCTTGCCGATGAAGACGACGTCGTCCGGCTGCTCGACCTGCTCGACGGCGTGGTGCTCGTGGGCGGTGCCGACCTCGATCCGCGCCGCGACGGCTACATGCCCCATCCGGCGGTGCGGCCGATGGACACCCGCCGCGAGGATTTCGACCGGCTGCTCGCCAAGCACGTGTGCGCCCGTCACATGCCTGTGCTCGCCATCGGCAGCGGGATGCAGCTCGTGAACATCACCGAGGGGGGCACGCTGTTCCTCCATCTGCCGGAAGACCTGCCGAAGGCGATCCCGCACAAGGATCCGCTCGATCAGGCCCACCGCCACGCCCTGCTCGTCGAGCGCGGTTCGGCGATGGAGCGGGTGTATGGCGAAGGGGAAATTCGCGTCAACAGCATGCATCACATGGCGATCGACGACGTCGCCCCGAGCTTCAAGGTCACCGCCCGCGCGCCGGACGGTGTGATCGAAGCGATCGAAAGCATCGTCGAAGGGTGGGTGGCGATCGGCACGCAGTTTCACCCCGAGGCCGAGAGCGCCTCGGCCCTCGACGTGAAGATCTTCGAGGAGTTCATCGTGGGGATCACCGGCGAAGTGCCGGAGATGCGGCTGGTGGCCTGACGACGTAGATCTCGACGTGGGGCCCGGTGGTCGCGGCATGCGGCCGCCGGGCCTGCGTCTTTTCCACGCCGAGGCCGACCGCCCGACAGGCCTCTGGGAACGCCGCCGCCCGCAGCCGGCAGGGATCGGCCACGAGTGCCGTGCCGCCTGGGGCGAGCGTGGCGGCGATCACGCTCGCGAGGGCCGTGGCGTGATGCGGTTCGTAGAGCACGTCGGCCGCCACGACGCGGTCGAAGCGACCCAGGTCGGCCGGCAGCGCCCGCCAATCGAGCACCCGCGTGGCGATCGTCGAGAGGCCGAGCTTCGCGGCGTTGAACCGCACTCCTTCGAGCGCCGGCTCCTCGTAATCGGTGGCCGTGACGGCGAATCCGGCCCGGGCGGCCATGAGCGCCGGCAGGCCGAGCCCGCAGCCGAGTTCGAGAAGCGTGAGGCCCCGGCCATCGCAGTCTGACAGGTCTTCGGCGAGCACGATGGCCGATTCCCAGACGTCGGCCCAGTAGGGAATCCGCTCGTCGGCGTCGAACGCCGCGATGTCGATCAGGGCCTCCATGTCGGGCGGCCGCCAGATCTCGACAGGCCGCCCGGCGATCTCGATCCGCCTGGGCACCGGAGAAAACCGCTCGAAATCCATCGCATGCCTCGGGGCGCGGACGGCCGGACAATCGGCTCGATCGGCAGGGTCGCAGCCGGACGACGGCCAGCCCTGTCGCACGATACCATGTGGCGCGATGAAACAGGCAGCGTTCCACAGCGTCGACCGGCCGAGACGATACCGACTGCGGTCAGCGCGAATGCTCGTAGCTGCCGTGCCCTCCGTCGAACCGCCGCCATGCCCGCGACTCCCCAGGGAACAGCCGTCGATCCCCAGGCGTGGCGGGCGATCCTGGAGGGCCGCCATGCCGATCCCGGCTCGATTCTCGGGCCACGTGTCGTGGGCGGGGGCTCCGACCAGAGCACTGTCATGCGACACGTGCGGACGTTTCAGCCGCAGGCGGCCCGGGCCTGGCTCGTGCAGACTGCCGGCGGCATCCGCCACAGCGTGCCGATGCGGCGCACCCATCGGGCGGGCATCTTCGAGGGCCTCGTCCACTCGATGCCTGCCGACGCAGCGGCAGACTACACGATCCGCCTCGAGACCGGCGGCGGACGCCATGAGATCCACGACCCCTACGCCTTTCCTCCCATGCTGACCGACTTCGACATTCACCTGCTCGGCGAGGGTCGCCACTGGAAGAGCTATGAAAAGCTCGGCGCGCAGCTCCACGCGATCGACGGCGTCGCGGGCGTGAACTTCGCCGTCTGGGCGCCCAACGCCGAGAGCGTGAGCGTGGTGGGAGACTTCAACGGCTGGGACGGCCGTGTGCACCAGATGCACAGGCGGGTGCCGTCGGGCATCTGGGAGCTGTTCATTCCCGGCGCCAAGGCGGGCGACAACTACAAGTATCGCATCCACGCCCACGGCACGTTCGCCGACCGGGCCGACCCATACGGCTTCGGGGCGGAAGTGCCGCCGCGAACGGCATCGCGCGTGATCGACCTGCGGGCCTACCAGTGGCACGACGGCGAGTGGATGGCCGGCCGCGCCGCCTGCCAGGCGCTCTCGGCGCCGGTGAACATGTATGAGGTGCACCTCGGCAGCTGGCGTCGGCCGGGCGACGATCCGACCCGCTGGCTCTCCTATGCCGACCTGGAGCGCGAGCTCGTGCCCTACTGTGTGGAGATGGGGTTCACGCACGTGGAGTTCCTGCCACCGACGGAACACCCGCTCTCGGCGAGCTGGGGCTATCAGACGATCGGGATGTTCGCCGCCACGAGCCGCTTCGGATCGCCGCACGACCTCATGTCGCTCATCGACGCCCTGCATCGCGCGGGCGTGGGCGTGATCATCGACTGGGTGCCGGCCCACTTCCCGCGCGACGGCCACGGCCTTCGTCAATTCGACGGCACCGCCCTCTACGAGCACGAGGATCCGCGCAAGGGCGAGCACCCCGACTGGGGCACCTTGATCTTCAACTACGGCCGCAACGAAGTGGCCAACTACCTGATCTCGAGTGCGCTCTTCTGGCTCGACCACTACCACGTCGACGGCCTGCGGGTCGACGCGGTGGCCTCGATGCTGTATCTCGATTACAGCCGCAAGGACGGCGAATGGGCCCCGAACTGCTTCGGCGGCCGCGAGAATCTCGAGGCGATCGAACTCCTCAAGCAGTTCAACGTGCAGGTGCACACGCACTTTCCTGGCGTGCTCACGATCGCCGAGGAGTCGACCGCCTGGCCGGGCGTGTCGCGGCCCACCTACACCGGCGGCCTGGGCTTCAGCCTGAAGTGGAACATGGGCTGGATGAACGACACGCTGCGATACATGCGGCACGATCCGATCCACCGCAAATACCACCACGACGAGCTCACCTTCAGCCTGATCTACGCCTTCCACGAAAACTTCGTCCTCCCGCTCTCGCACGACGAAGTGGTGCACGGCAAGGGCTCGCTCCTCGACCAGATGCCGGGCGACCTGTGGCAGAAGTTCGCGAATCTGCGTCTGCTCTACGCCTACATGTGGTGCCATCCGGGCAAGAAACTGCTCTTCATGGGAGGCGAGTTCGGCCAGTGGCGTGAATGGAACTTCGACGAGAGCCTCGAATGGCATCTCTGCCAGCACGACAGCCACAAGGGGCTGTCCAAGTCGCTGGCCGACCTGAACCACCTCGTCCGCCGCGAGCGGGCCCTCCACGAGCTCGATTTCGAGGGCCGAGGGTTCGAATGGATCGACTGCCACAACTGGCAAGACAGCGTGCTCGTGTTTCTGCGCCGGGCTGCCGACCCGGCCGACTTCCTCGTCGTGTGCTGCAACTTCACCCCGGTGCCCCGCGAGATCTACCGCGTGGGCGTGCCGCGGGCCGGCATCTACGACGAGGTCTTCAACAGCGACTCGGCCTGGTATGGTGGCACCAACGTCGGCAACGCCGGCGGCGTGCTCGCCATCGACGAGCCGCACCACGGCCGCGAGTACAGCCTCTCACTCTCGCTGCCACCGCTCGCCGCGATCGTCCTCAAGCCGCGTCGCTAGGACGGTGTAGGACAGGCTTCAGCCTGTCATGCTTCTCTCACGCGGTGCGCCGGCTCGGGGTTGCCCCGTACCGTCTCGCCGGACGCTCGCTGCGCCCATCCTGGGCTCCACTCGCTCGGATGTGCCTGCGCTCCGGCTTCCTGCCTGCGCTGGTCACATACGC
>JBMLMS010000459.1:0-2005 GCA_049243925.1 Pirellulales bacterium | reverse complement strand
GTCTCCTCCGCGATCGTGGTCTCGATCACGCCGCCGCGGGTGCCGCCGATGCCCTTGGCGTAGGCGAGGCCGATCTTCTTCGTTTCGGGCGAGGCGTTCGGCCCCAGCGCGATCAGGCAGGGCACGCCGCCCCCCTTCACGTATTCGCTGCGGACGAGGTGCCCGGGGCCCTTGGGTGCGACGAGCAGGATGTCGTGGCCTGCCGGGGGCTCAACCTGGCCGAAGTGGAAGTTGAAGCCGTGGCTTGCCATCAGGATGGCGCCCTTCTTCAGGTTTGGCTTGATCGACGTCTTGTAGACGTCGCCCTGAAGTTCGTCGGGCAAGAGGATGTTGATCACGTCGGCCTGCTTGACGGCGTCTTCGACGCTCATCGGCTCGAAGCCATGCTTCTTGGCGAGGTCGTAGTTCGGACCGCCCGGACGCTGGGCCACGACGACCTTGAGCCCGCTGTCGCGAAGGTTCTGGGCCTGGGCGTGCCCCTGGCTGCCGTAGCCGATGATGGCGATGGTCTTGCCTTCGAGGGCCTTCAGGTCTGCATCCGAGTCGTAGTAGATCGTCGCTGCCAAGGGATCACTCCAGGGGGTTCGAGGGGTCGGGGTTCGATGAGCGAGAGAGACGGGCGTCAGGCCAGCGATTCACGGGCCGAGGCCGAATCGGCCGGGCGAGCACCGTCGGCGGCCTCGGTGAGCTCGCGGGTGGGAGCGCTGCCGCGGACCATCGCGATTCGGCCAGTGCGCACGAGTTCGAGGATGCCGAACGACCGCATCAGTTCGACGAAGCCCTCGATCTTCTTTTCGGTGCCGGAGATCTCGACGATCACGCTGTCGGCAGCCACGTCGACCACGCGGCCGCGGAAAATCTCCGCGAGTTCCTTGACTTCGGTGCGCGCCGGGCCGGCCGGCGCCGCCACCTTGATGAGGGCCAGATCGCGCTCCACGTAGTTCCGCGAGCTGATGTCGTCGACCCGCACGACGGTGACAATCTTCTCGAGCTGTCTCCGCACCTGATCGAGCACGCGGTCGTCACCGCGAAGCACGAACGTCATCCGTGAGAAGCCGCGGTCTTCGGTCTCGCCCACGGCGAGACTGTCGATGTTGTAGCCACGCGAAGCGAGCATGCCGGACACGTGTGCCAGCACGCCGGGAACGTTCTGGACGGTGGCGGAGAGGACGTGTCGCATGGGCGGCGGGCTCGGAGGGGACAGCGGGGTGGAAGGGTCTGCGATGGCGAATCGGCGAGTCTAGTTTGGGCCGAGAGGCCGATTCAAGCGGCGGAAGGCCCGGCCGTGGCGTCTCAGAGCCCTGCGCGGGCCGGGTTTGACGCCTGCGCCGGGGATGCCGGTCGTGCGTTGACAGGGGGCGGAAAAAGCCGATAGTTTGCGGTGCTCCGTTGCCCCTGTTCCCTTTCCTCCTGCGAGCGTACTAAGCGTGTCGAACGTCTTGGCCCAAGAGTTGATTGAAGCTGGCGTGCACTTCGGCCACCGTGCCAGTCGGTGGAACCCGAAGATGAAGCCGTATATCCACGGCCGCAAGAACCTCATCCACATCATCGACGTCCGGGAGACGATCCGCGGTCTTCTCCGGGCCCGCAAGTACCTCAAGCAGGTGGCCGCCTCGGGCAGCCTGGTGCTGTTCGTGGGCACCAAGCGGCAGGGGGCCGAGGCCGTGGCCCGCGAGGCCGCCCGCTGCGGCATGCCGTATGTCAGCGATCGCTGGCTCGGCGGCACGCTCACCAACTTCCGCACGATCCGCAATCGGCTCGCCCGGCTCGAGGAGCTCGAGAAGCTCATGCCGTCGGACGAGTTTGGCGCCTACTCCAAGAAGATGCAGTCGTCGCTCCGCCGTGAGTTCCGCAAGATGGAGCGGAATCTCGGCGGCATCCGTACGCTGGCCCGCCTGCCGGAATGCCTCGTGGTGTTCGATCCCAAGAAGGAAAAGAACGCCGTCAACGAGGCCCGCAAGATGGGCATCACGACGGTGGCCCTCATCGACACCGACTGCGATCC
>JBMLMS010000458.1:0-6764 GCA_049243925.1 Pirellulales bacterium | reverse complement strand
AGTCGCTCATCAGCCGGAAGACCGGTGCGGAGGTGCCATTGACCGGGCTATCCTTAAGCTCTCCCGCGCCATCATCGCCGGCAAGTTCAAGCCCGGCGTGAAGATTTCCGAGCCGACGCTCTCGGCGATGCTCGGCGTGAGCCGCGCTCCGATCCGTGAGGCGCTGATCGAACTCGAGGTGCGCGGGCTCGTTGAATTCGACGCCAAGGGCCGCACCCGCGTGCCGGTGCTGACGCCGCGCGACATCGAGGAGATCTACACGGTTCGGCTCATGATCGACCCGGTGGCGGCGGCGCTCGCCGCGAAGAACGCCAAGCCCAACACGTTCAAGGCTCTCGCGGCCATCATCGCAGCGCACAAGTCGGTCAAGACACTCGCGGATGTGTCGCGGCTCGATGCCGAGTTTCACGATCTGATCGTCGAGGCCACCGGCAATCGGCGGCTGCTCTTGTGCTGGAACGCGGTTCGCGACCAGGTCGAGCTGTGGCTCGCCCAGATGCAGATGCGGCACCAGGCCGTCACGCGCAGCACCATGCAGGAGTGGGCCGAGTCGCACCAACTGCTGCTCGACGTCGTCCGGTCGGGAGACCAGAAAAAAGCCGCCGATGCGGCCCGCCGTCACGTCGCCAACTGGATGACGCTGATGCCCGAATTGCCCGCCGACGAGACAGGAAAGTCCTGAGCCACGGGCGTGCGCGGCACGTGGTCAGCCGCGAGAGTCGTCGATCGTGGCGATCTGGTTCGCAAGGTCACCGAGAAACCTGGCCGCGGGACCGCCATCGACGATGCGGTGGTCGAACGTGAGCGAGAGCGGCAGCTGCCGCTGCAGCACGAAGCCCTCCTGGCCCCCGGGGGGAGGCACGGGCTGCATGCGGATCGCGCCCACTCCGAGGATTGCCGCCTCGGGATGATTGATCACGGGAGTGAAAAACTCGATCCCGTAGGACCCCAGCGACGTGAGCGTGAACACGCCGCCCTGCATGTCCGCAGCCGCGAGCCTGCCCGCGCGTGCCCGCTCGATGAGCCACCGAGTCTGCCTCGCCACGTCGCCCAGAGGCGCGGTGGCCACGTCGCGCACCACCGGAACGACGAGTCCGGCGGGGGTGTCGACCGCGAGCCCGATGTCGATCCGGTCGCCAGGCAGCACGAGGTGGGTGTCTTCCCAACGCGACGCAAGCAGCGGGTGGGCGAGGAGCGTGCGCGCCAGGAGCGACAGCAGCATGTCGTTCAGAGTCGCCGCCTCCGGGCCGTCGGCCGCCTTGCAGGCCGCGCGGACGGCGAGGAGCGCAGTGGCGTCGGCCCAGGCCGTGAGCGTGACCGGCACCGTCTCCTGGCGGCTCCGCACCATCTGCTTCGCGATCGTGCGGCGAATCTGCGTGATCGGCTGCCTTTCGGCTCCGGCCGCGACGGTGGGCTGGATCTGCGGAGTGGCGGGGGCGGCGAGCACGTCGCGCTCTCTCACTCTGCCGCCCACGCCCGTGCCCCGCACATGCGCGATGTCGACGCCCCGATCGCGGGCCGCCCGCCGCGCGCGCGGCGAGGAACGCGGCACGGCTGTCGCCGGAGAGACGGCGGCGAGGTGGCGGTGGTCTGCCGCCGAGTGTCCACCCGTGCTTGCGGTCGTGCGCTCCGGCGGTGCGGCCAAATCCTGGACGGTCAACCTTCCGCCCGGCAGCCGCGGCACGACCGTCGCCAGGTCGATGCCCATCTTGCGAGCCAGGCGGCGCACGCTCGGCGATGCGCCCGCCGGAATCGGCAGGGCGTGGGCGCCGTTGCCCGCCGACTCGGGATGCGCGGGCAGTGAAACTGCTGCGGCCGGTGGTGCGGAAGGCGGCGCCGGAACAGAGGCGGCAGGCGGCGCGGGAGCAGGCGTAGGCGCCGGGCCGGCGGACGGCGCGGCTCCAGCGGCCCACGACACAGCCTCGCCCGCCGCGCAGAGCTTTCCGATCAAGCGGCCCACGAGCACCGTCTCGCCTGCGGCCGGCGCGTCGGGGGCGATGTGGAGCACGCCGCCGTCGACCGACTCGATCTCCTGCGTGGCCTTCTCGCCCTCGAGCATGAAGAGCGGCTCGCCCGGCTTGACGGTGTCGCCCGGCTGCTTGAGCCAGCCGGCGAACACGCCCTCCTCCATCGACCAGCCGAGCCGGGGGATCGTGACGTCGTTCGCCATGGTGGGGCGGGCTCCTGGGGGTTTACTCGGCCAGCAGGTGTCGCAGGGCGGCCTCGATGCCGGCCGCATCGGGCACGACCTCGGCCTCGAGCACCGGGCTGTAGGGCGTGGGCGAAGGAACTCCACACAGCCGCCGCACCGGAGCGTCGAGATCGTCGAACCCACGGTCGGCGGCGAGGGCCGCGATCTCCGCTGCGAGGCCGCAAGGCCCCGCAGGCTCGTCGACGACCAAGAGGCGGCCGGTCTTGGCCACCGAGGCGAGGATCGCCTCGGCATCGAGCGGCGACACCGTGCGCGGATCGATCACCTCGACGCTCGCGCCGTCCTTGGCGATCGCTTCGGCGGCAGCCAGGGCGAGGTGGTTCATCCGCCCCACGGCCACGACGGTGGCGTCGGTCCCCGGCCGCGCGATCCGCGCCTTGCCGAACGGGATCTCGAAGTCGGCCTCCTCGACGGGCCCCTTGAACTGCAGCAGCTCGCGGTGCTCGAGGAAGAGCACGGGGTCGTTGCCCTTGAGCGCGTGGGAAAAGAGCCCCTTGGCATCGCGCGGCGTCGAGGGCACGACCACCCGCAGCCCGGGTACCTGGGCCAGCATGCCGTAGTAACTGCCGGAGTGGTGCGTGGCGGCGGAGTGGCCAATGCCGATGCAGCCGCGCAACACGACCGGCATCTTCAGCCGCCCGCTCGACATGAACTGCATCTTCGCGATCTGGTTGACGATCTCCCCCCACGCGTCGAGCACGAAGTCGACGAACATGAAATCGATCACCGGCCGGGCTCCGGCCATCGCCGCGCCGCAGGCCAGCCCCGTGAAGCCGCGCTCGCAGATCGGCGTGTCGCGGAGCCGCTCGGCGCCGTATTTCGCAAACAGCCCCGCCGTGGTGCGGAAGTTGCCGCCCCGGCGGCCGATCCCCTCGCCGAGCACGAAGATCGAAGGATCGGCGGCCATCGCGGCGTCGAGCGCCTCGACCGTGGCCTGTACGAACGAGAGCGGCCGGGCGCCGGGGTTCGCCACCGGCTCCTGGACGGCGCGCGGCGTTGCGTAGACGTGGGTCGTGGCATCGGCGGCCGGGGGCGGCGGTGCGGCCTCGGCGGCCGCGCGGCTGCGGGCCACCTCTGCGGCCACGTCCGCCTCGACGGCCTCGATCTCGGCGGCGGTGATCCGGCTGTCGTCTTCGAGCACGCTGCGCAGGGCCGCGATCGGGCAGCGGTCTTTCCACGAGGCCACTTCCTCGCGGGTGCGGTAGTCGAAGTCGCCCATGCCCTCGGCGTGGGCACGCGTGCGGTACGTCTTGCACTCGATGAGCGTGGCGCCTTCGCCGGCCCGTGCCCGGGCCACGGCCCGCTCCGCCGCCGCATGCACCGCGAGCACGTCGTTGCCGTCGACCTCTTCGCCCGGCAGGCCGTAATTGGCCGCGCGGCGGCCCACGTCGGGGATGCCGCTGGCCTCGGAGAAGGGCACCTCGGTGGCGAACTGGTTGTTTTCGCAGATGAAGAGCGCCGGCAGCTTCCAGATCGAGGCCATGTTGAGGGCCTCGTGGAAGGCGCCGTTGTTGACGGCCCCGTCGCCGAAGAAGGCCGCCGCCACGCCGCCGCTCTTGGCGAGCTTGAAGGCGTAGCCGCCGCCCGCGGCCTGGAGCACGCAGGGGCCGACGATGCCGCTCGTGCCGAGCATGCCGATCTCCGGTGCGAAGAGATGCATGCTGCCGCCGCGGCCATGCGAGCACCCGGTCACGCGCCCGAAGAGTTCGGCAAACAGCTGCTCGGGCGGCAGCCCCTTCGCCAGTGCGTGGCCGTGGCCGCGGTGGGTGCTGAAGACCACGTCAGCCGGCCCGAGGTGGGCGCACACGCCGGTGGCGATCGCCTCCTGGCCCACGTAGGTGTGGCAGGCGCCGTGGATCAGCCCCCGCTGATGGCAGCGGGCCAGCTCCTCCTCGGCGAGCCGGATCTGGAGCATCGAGCGGTAGAGGCCCAGCAGGCGATCCTTGTCGAGGCTTGCGGCAGTCGCGTCGTCCGCCGCCCGCCGTCCACGGGCCGGCTTCGTTGCGGCGGAATTTTTTTCGCGTTTCACAGTCATGCGTCGTCTCCTTGGCGATGTGGGCCGATGCTGCCGCCAGCGTTCATTGCGGTTTTTGGGAGGGGCAGGTCATTTCATAAGGCGATGACACGGGGCCCCGTCACGCCGTTGACGACGGATGGCAACGCTTCGCCCCGCATCGCCGCCACCGCCAGCCCGGCCGCCGTGGAGCGGAGACGCCGCACGGCAGCAGCGCTCACGCTCGCGATGTGCGGCGCCAGGATGACGTTGCTTCGACCAAGGATCGGATGGCCGGCAGGGATCGGCTCGGGGGCGAAGACATCGAGGGCGGCGCCGGCCACGTGCCCGGAGTCGAGGGCGGCGACGAGGGCGTCGGGTTCGACGAGATCGCCGCGGGAAAGATTCACGAGCAGCAGGCCCGCCCGAGCGGTTGCGAGGCTCTGCTTGTTGATGAGGCCCTTCGTCTCCGGGAGCGAAGGGCAGTGGAGCGTGACGAGGTCGCTCTCTGCGAGCAGCTGTACGAGAGGCACAGCCGTGGCCCCGAGCGCGGCCACGGCTTCGGGCGATGCGACCGGGTCGCTCACGAGCACCTTGCCGCCGAACGCCACGAGCCGGCGCACCACACCGCGCCCGATCCGGCCGAACCCCACGACGCCGCAGGTCATGCCGGCGAGCGTGCGAAACGTGTGCGGTGGCCCGGCGAGCTTCCACGACCCCTCGTGGATGAGCCGGCTCTGGGGCGCGACCTGTCTCGTGAGGGCCAGAATGAAGGCCAGCGTATGGTCGGCCACCTCGTCGATGCAGTAGTCCGGCACGTTGCACACGGGGATGCCACGGGCCCGGGCTGCGGCGAGGTCCACGTTGTCGACCCCGATGCCGTAGCGAACGATGGCCCGGGCCCGGGCCATCGCTTCCACTACGGTCGCATTCACCGGAGCGAACTGGGTGATCACGGCGTCGGCATCGGTCACGGCCTCCGCGAGTCGGGCAGGGTCTTTCGTCTGGGCGCCGACGAGCCGTGCGCCGGCAGCGGCGGCGATCTGCTCCTCCACGGCGAGATCATCGAAGGCGTAGTCTGTGACGACGATTTTCATGAGGAGCTTTCTGCGAGGCCTGGGATGCGAGACGGTGGAACGACGTTCACGACGGAGCCGGAAAGGAGCGGCGTCACCACCGCCCCTTATGGTAAACTGTCGACAGTTTGCGAACAACCCTGAGCGCCGAGGGCCGCGTCGACTTCGGCCCGGCTTGGGCAGCCCAGCCGGCCGCCGAAACGGCCGCATTTGAGCGTCGCCGCGATGCAGGCAAACGTGGCGGCCGCGGCCAGCGGGCGACCCTCGAGAATCGCCAGCGCCAGGGCGCCATGGAACACGTCGCCCGCCGCAAGCGTGTCGATGGCGGCAATCGCGGGGGCTGCCACGTGGCGGATGGCGTCACCCTCCACCCAGAAGTAGCCCTCCGGCCCGCACGACGCGCCGACATGCCCGCTGTGTTTCGCAGCCACGGCGCGCAACGCCGAGGGGACGTCGCCCAACCCCGTGTACGTGAGCAGGCCGGCATCGGAGAACACGGCGTAGTCGGCCAGCGGCACCAGCCTCTCGAGCACCTCCACCGGCGCCACGTCTCCGTCGAGCATCGTGGGAATCCCCCGTGCTCGTGCGGCTTGCAGGGCAGCCTCGGCGCCGTCGGGCCAGCGCGGGTCGCAGTGGACGATTCCCGCACCTGCAAGCGACTCCAGAGGCAGCCAGTCGGCTGCCGCCTGGAGGCTTGGATCCTGGTATGGCACCACCAGCCGATTGCCGGTCCCGTCCACGATCACGGCCACCTGCGCAGACCGGCCGCCGGGAACACTGCGGATCGCGGACACATCAAGGCCTGCCTCCGAGAGCGAGCTTCTGATGAATGCTCCGTCGGCATCGTCGCCCACGCGGGCCCAGGCGGCGGCGCTGCCGCCCAGCCGCGTGAACGCGCAGGCGGCCGAGAGGGCCATGCCATCGGCGACTCGGCACATTTCCTGGGCGAGCACCTTGGCCGGCAGGGCAGGCACCGCTGTGACCCGAAAAATGCTGGTCGCGCAGGCGTTGCCGACGGCGATCATCTTCAGGGGAGGCATGTTCGAAGGAGGCTTGTTCTGCGAGGAGGATCCGCGGCCACGACGCGGCACGAGACCTCCGGGTCGGCGTGGTGGAAGATCGGCACGAGGGCTTCGTCGAGCAGTCGCCGATACACGTCGAGACTGGAAAATCGTGCCATAAAAAACACTCCACCAATCGCCCCGAAATGTCGACAGCCTACCTCGGGCCGGTTTCCGCTACCACTCGACGGAGCCGCCGGCGTTCATGGCGAGGTTGCCTCCATCCACCGGGAGCAGGACTCCGGTGACCATCGAAGCGGCTTCGGATGCGAGGAAGATCGCCGGGCCGACGACCTCCTCCGGTTGACCAAGGCGGCCGATCGGGATGCCGCGGGTCACCGTTTTGAGCAGATCGGAGGCTTCCGGGCACTCGCCTGCTCGACACCGCTGCCGCCGCCGACATGCTCACGTGGGAGAACAGC
>JBMLMS010000457.1:0-4958 GCA_049243925.1 Pirellulales bacterium | reverse complement strand
CGCGAGGTTGGTACGGCCGACCACGAGGGCCGAGCCGATTCAAAGCCAGGATACTTTTGACCTTCCGGCGATGATTGTACCACCAGAGAATCGCGAGCCCAAACCGGCCTTCCGCTCGGGTGTGTCATACGACCTCGGTCGCCCAAGCCGCCTGGCCTATCGCACCGGGACGCGTTCGACCAGGTCGAGGTTGTCGGCACGGGCAGCGCCCCCCACGAGCAGCAGATGCGCGGAGCCGTCGGCCACGGCCCGGTGCACGATCCGGGGCAGGACGCGGGCAACCGGCTCCCACTGACTGCCATCGGGCGCAAGCGCGCAGACGGTACCATCGGCCATGCTCACGTGGATCACGCCGCCCACCGTGCAGGCTGCCGGGGCGAAGCCGTTGAGATCTTCGCCGGGCAGGTCCGGCCCACGGCTCCACGATCCGGAAGCGGGATCGAAGATGTCGATGCGGCGGCTCGCTTCCTCGTCTTCCGTAAAGCCGCCGATCACGAACAGACGGTCATCCGCCACCGCCGTTATCAGCGCTCGGCGTTGGAACGGCTGCGGGATCTCCCTCCAGCCACCTGTCGGGGTGGCCAGGTTGAGCGCGAGCATGGTGTCGCACCACTGCTCACCGGCATGGCCGAGCATGTTCCAGCCACCGACGACATAGAGCGTGTCGCCGACGACGGCGACGTCATGCGACGATCTCGGCCGTGGCAGCGGCGGCAGGTCGGTCCAGGCGTTCGTCGCCGGGTCGTAGCAGGCGGCGGTGGCAACCGACCAGTTTTCCTCGGGCTGACCCGGGGCGTTTCGGGGATCCATCCCACCCACGCGATAGATGCGGCCGGCATGGGCAGCGAGATTCATGCCTTGGAGGGCTGGGCCACCGGGCAATTCCTCCCAGGCCGAATCCTGCACGAGGCCGCGGCGGAAAAATCGGCCGCTGACCGCGGCGGTGGAATAGGTATGCACCGGTGCGATGTGGCCGCCATACACGTAGACGAATCCATCGGATTCGACGACGCCCAGGCTCGACGCGGCCACGGGCAGCGGCGCGAGTTCCTCGGTGGCGGTGAGCGGCTCGCCATCCCTGCCCGGCTTTCCCGCATGCCCCCGGGGCACGTCGATGACGAGTGTGGGGTAGTGGCGAATTTCCTCGTAGCGCTCCCCGACATGGTCACCGGACTTCGCTTCGACGTGCCGAGCCCAGGCGCCGTAGCGACCGGGCGGGTCGAAGGCCGGTGACAATCCCTTGTCGTCGGTCACGACCTCTTCGCGCTCCCCATCGGGGCGGATCACCGTGAGTTTCGCGCCCGCGACCGGCTCGCCTCGCGCGAGCATTTGGAACCGGAGCGTGCCCGGATGGCCCGCGGGCACGATCTCGGCCGCCGCATCGGCGCCGCTGCGGGCCGACGAGCCGAACGGATAGCCGATGCACGCCTTCGGGTGGTAGACGACGAGGAATGGCTTCGGCCCATGCTTCATCACGCCGTGCGTCATCGATCCATGGATTGCAACCCGTTCCCGCGCGGCGAGCCGCACGATCCGCTGCTCGTTCTCGACCGCGAGCACGAGAGCCCCCTCCCGGCCGGCCGGATCCCGCGATACCAGCGTTACGCGATCGACGAGCGCGGCGTCGACGTTTTCGTCGGGCTGCAGGTCCTCGCTGAGGATCACCCGGGCTCCGACGCCTTCGGCATCGGGAACGACGAAGATGAAATGGGCCTGCGCAACGCCCGCCATCACGGCGAGCAACATCATCGCGGGCACCGCACCCGTCAGCCCGCGAGCACTGTTCGTGGCAATCTCTCGAATCCGACCGTGCATGGGAAAGTCCTCAGGGGAGGGTCACCGACTCGCCGCCGGCTCGTGACGCCACAGCCTGCAGCACCGATCGCTCGACAGAATCCTCGACGAACCGGGTGGAACCGTCGGCCATCGTAAACCCACAGCCGCCGGGATGGTCGCTGCGGAATGTCTGGTATTCGTCGTTGCCATTGATGAGCCGTTCGGCGTTGTAGACACCGAACACGCTGGCCAGCGAAAACCCTGCGTAGCCGAAGCCCCAGGCCGTGCTCCCCCACCGCATGCCGGTCTTGTTGCTCTGGCACATGCTGCGGCGGTAATTCGCGAGGCCATAGTCGAGCTCTCCGGCAAGGAGCGTCTTCGAAACGCCGTCCGAGATCGTGTGGAATCGCACCGCTGGTTCGGTTTCATCAACGAACGCGCCGTTGTGGGGGATGTCCCATGCGGAGCCGGTGCCCGTGCACACGGCGTAACTGGCAGGAGCACTCACCTCGTCGCACGTGATGTCGGGAACGTTGCGCCGCAGCGCCATGCTCGGGCAGATGAACAGGGAGATTCGTTGCTTGACGACGTCGGCATTCTCGAGGGCCGACTTCGTCTTGTCGTACTGCTGGGCCGAGGCCGTCTCTTCGATGTAGGGGAGGATCTGCGTGAAGGCGCTCGCATACGAACTTCCGAACGCGGTGGCCGCGGGCAGCCGCCGCGTCGCGTCGTGATGGAGATGAAAGCCGAGGCCGACCTGCCTGAGGTTGCTCAGGCACCGGCTGCGACGGGCACTTTCCCGCGCCGACTGCACGGCCGGGAGCAGGAGCCCGATGAGCACGCCGATAATGGCGACGACGACGAGCAGCTCGACGAGGGTGAACCCGCCGGCGTTCCCGCCACGGGGTTCGGGGTGGTGAATGAACGCCGCCGCCGGACGAGCCTGCGGATCACACCGCCTGCAGCCCCGAGCGCCGCTGCCGCGAGCGAAGCCGACGTCGGTTCCGGGACAGGCACGGCCGCCACCGTATCGACCGACAAGGCCATCAGCGACACGTGGCTCGCGTTCTCGAACTCGATCTCCAGCAGGCCGCCGTCGGTTACGACCGTGTCCCACGCGTAGAGCGATTCGACCACGGTGCTGCCGAAGCCACCGCCGCCCGCCGAGCCAGTCGTCACCTGTTGCAAGAGTGTCGCGTCCACCGATCCGCTGCCGGCTGTTAGCTGCGGCGTGCTGATGAACACATTGTCCGCCCCGAGGGAGCCGCGAACCTGGAGCAAGATCGTGCCGGCCGAGCCCGACTGCAGGAACGAGGGCACCGAGAGCGTGAACGTGTCCGGCGTGAAGGTGCCGATACCGAAACTCCCGTTGTAGAAGTTGCCCGTGCCGATCGGAATGAGCGGCGTGACCAGACTCGCAGCCCCGAAGGGCGCGGGCGAGGGCACGGCCGAACTGCCGGGTGCGTAGGAGAACAGTTCCGGATCGCCGCCGAGCGACGTTTCCGTGCCATACGGATTGGACCACTGATACCAGGTGGCGTCGGCATTCCCGCGCCAGGAGGGAACGAGAAACCCCGCGGCCGCGGTGCCCGGCAGACCGCACACGATCGCTGCGACGACGCAACCACGAATCGATAGACAAAGGCTTGGCATGCTGGATGATCCTCGTGATTCGAGTGATATGTCCAAAAGAAGTGAATCTGTTCCGTCCGCGCGACCAGATGCCGCCCGGGCACCTCGTCGGATTCATGTCGGGCCGCTCCTTTCCGGCCGGTGATCGCGATCCCCACGGCGTCGCCTGAACGGCAAGCGGAGTACTGCCGCACACCCGATCGCCGCTCCGACGATCGCGATGGCCGATGGCTCGGGCACGGGTGCGACGGCGACGTTGTCGAGCCCAAACGTGTAGGTCGTCGTGCCGTCGAGCACTTCGGGGGGTTGGGTTGGAGCGAGTGCGATCTGCACGTTCTGCACGTTCGAGAACACGCCGCTGAACGTGCCGACCCCATACGACTGGAAGGATGATGCGTTATCGACGATCGGCACCCCAATGGTCGTCCACGTATTGCTCGGCACGCTGAACACCACGCTGCTGGCCGCAGCACCGCCGCCCGCGTCGATCCGCAGGTACATGTTGAGCGCCGCCGGCGCGTCGTGCCGCACGGCCGCCGAGAACGCGGTAACACCCGCCGTCAGCCAGTTGCCGACGAAGGCGTCGCCGCTGGCATCGGCGGCGGCGTTGCCACGGAAGGAGATGAAGCCGAAGCCCGAGCCATTGAACTGCGCCGCGGACATCGCGCGGCTCAGCGAGATGAAGCCGCCGTCGTCGACACCGCCGCTACTCGACCATGTCGGGCTGCCGGTGCCGGATGGCACGAGCGAGATCAACCAGCCCGCCGCATTGCTTCCGAACGTTTCGGTGAACGGCAGCGTGACGGCCGCCGGAGCCCGGCCCGCGCTCACGAACACGACCGCCCCGGCCACGATGCCGGCGAGGACGCGTTTTTCAGATCCACTCCCAATCATGCCAACCTCCTCGGGTGAGAAAATCCACGAACCTGCCGGAACGGGGCTGGCTGGCGGAAGGGCCGGAGACGGCCCGAGGCTGGCTGGCGAGATTCACACTTGCGGCGACCAACGGAGTTGATACACTCGCGTAATCGAAAATGAGAATCAATATCAAAATAATAGATTAGCCTGTCTTTCTGGGCTGTCAAGCATTCCCACGGACCGCGGAGCGAAAAATTTTCGGTTGAACCGCATGAGTCCCACTCGGTCAAACGCTGGTCCCAACTCGGGGGAAGGCGACGCCGCCAGACTGCGGGGCGGGCCAACGTCGCCGGCCGGCGATCGGCTCCAGCCCGCCCCTGAGGTGCCGGGCCCGGCTGACGTGCCGACCGTCAATTCCTCGGAACTGCTGCGCGGGCGCAGTGCGGTCCACATCCTGCACAACGGTGAGACCTACCGGCTCACCGTCACGCGATCCGGGAAGCTCATTCTCCAAAAGTAAGCCCGTTGCTCAGGCACCGCAAGCAGTGCCCGTCGTTCAGACTTTGCTGCCGCGAAGGAGACAGTAGGAGACCGGGATCACGAATAGCGTGAACAGGGTCGAGGCGACGAGGCCGAGGATCAACGACCAGCCGAGTCTTGCGAAAGCTGCGTTGTCCCGGGCTATCATGGTG
>JBMLMS010000456.1:0-5746 GCA_049243925.1 Pirellulales bacterium | reverse complement strand
TCCCCTGCTGCCGCTCGTCCTCGAGGCCGTCGGTGAACAGCGCGAGATCGACCTCGTCGCCCGTCGTGCCGTACCGCGACGTATCTTTCTTGATGGCGGCGAGCTGATCCTCGTAGATCATCTTCGACTCGTAGAACAGCCGGCCGATGAGCGTGCTCTTGCCGTCGTCGACGCTCCCGCAGGTGATGAACCGCAGGAGCTCCTTGCGCTCGTGCTGCGCGAGGTATTCGTCGATGTTCGTGGCGATCAGGCTGGATTGGTGTGACATGCGATTGTGTGATCAGGAAGGCCGCAAGTGCCGTTCAGCGGCCGCAGGTCCGCTGCAACGGCGGTTGACGACTTAGAAATATCCCTCGCGCTTCTTTTTCTCCATGCTGCCCGCCTCGTCGGAGTCGATCAGCCGGCCCTGGCGCTCCGAGAACGTGGTGAGCAGCATCTCCTGAATGATCTCGGGGAGCGTGGTGGCGGCGGAATCGACGGCGCCCGAAAGCGGGTAGCAGCCGAGCGTGCGAAACCGCACGCGGCGCAGCTCCGGCTTCTCGCCCGGATGCAGGGGCAGCCGCTCGTCGTCGACCATGATCATCACGCCGTCGCGCCACACGATTGGCCGCTCCTTCGCGAAATAGAGCGGCACGATCGGGATCTTCTCGAGGTGGATGTATTGCCAGACGTCGAGCTCGGTCCAGTTGGAGAGGGGGAACACACGGATGCTCTCCCCCTTCCGCACCTTCGTGTTGTAGAGGCTCCAGAGTTCGGGCCGCTGGTTTTTCGGATCCCAGCGGTGGAACTCGTCGCGAAACGAAAACACGCGCTCCTTGGCCCGCGATTTCTCCTCGTCGCGGCGGGCTCCGCCGAAGGCGGCATCGAACCGGTGCTTGTCGAGCGCCTGCCTGAGGGCCTGCGTCTTCATGATGTCGGTGTGCACCTTGCTGCCGTGCGTGATCGGATTGATTCCCTGCTTCCGCCCCTCCTCGTTGGTGTACACGAGCAGCTTGAACCCGAGCTCCTGGGCGACGTACTCGTCGCGCAGCCGGTACATCTCCTGGAATTTCCAGGTGGTGTCGATGTGCATCAGCGGAAACGGCGGCTTGGCCGGATAAAACGCCTTTTCCGCCAGCCGCACCATCACGGCCGAATCCTTCCCGATGGAATAGAGCATCACCGGGTTTTCAAACTCGGCCGCGACTTCGCGGATGATGTGGATGCTCTCAGCTTCGAGCTGCCGGAGGTGGGTGAGGTTGTACGTCGTCATCGTGCCCGCAGGGTGATCGAGGATGCCCGTACTCTAGGGCACCACGTTTCCGCCGACAATCGCGGGTTTTCCGGGAGTTCGTAGTCTTGGGGGTTCGTTGCGACGGCGATGATTTTTGCACCTGTGTTGCAACACGGTACGGGAGGGTGCATCATGAGAAAGGAGGCTCTGGTGTGCCCCCTGCCCTGTAAGTGCCCCACGGTTCCGGCATCATGTGCGTTTGCGCTCCATCGTCGCCCGTCACAGTTGCGCATCCGGGTGCCGGTTGGCGCTCGCTCCACGTGTTGTCATCGGAGCGGGTTCGCTGCGCGATGCCCCGTGGATTTACGCTCATCGAACTCTTGGTCGTGATCGCGATCATCGGCGTCTTGATCGGGCTCCTCTTGCCGGCGGTGCAGTCGGCCCGCGAGTCGGCGCGACGCACCCAGTGCACCAACAACTTGAAGCAGATCGGACTGGCTGTTCACGCCCACACGGATTGTCGGGGGAGTTTCCCCGTCCATTCCACAGGGGCGGCCCCTGCGTCAGGAGGCTGCGGGCCGGGCTTCACAAGTTTCCTGTTCGAGATCCTGCCGCACTTCGAAGGCTCGCCTCTCTTCAACTCGATTCGCCGTGACGTCGGGATGATGGACGGATGCACCGGAGGATATGGCCCGTCGGCGACCGCGATGAGGATCTCCGCATCGCATCCGAATGCGACGGCGGCGGCCACCGTCGTCCCGTCGTACCTCTGCCCGTCCGACAGCTACACGCAGCGATCGCAACATGCCCAATTCGTCGGGTCCGCGCTGCCCGCGCCCGGAAATTACGCTGGCAACGTCGGCTGGCCAAGACGGACCAGAGGGATTTCACCGGGGCCGATGGCGATCCCGAGTCCTGGGCTCGCGAAGCACAACGGCGCGATCCCCATGGCAAACCCCGATCCGGCGGAGTCGCAAGCCGCGTGGCAGACATCGGTCATCAAAATGAAGGACTTTCCCGACGGATTGTCGAAAACGGCCCTCGTCGCTGAGCGCCGGATCGTCAGCCTGATTGCATCGAGCGAGTTCGACAGTGGCGATCCCGACGAGGGACGGGTTGGAAGCACGCCGATGTCATTGATCTCTGGCTGCGGTGGCAGCGGAAACAGCCAGTCGCTTGCTTCGTGGATCAACTACGTCGAAAAACGGGCCGACGCTTCCTACTCCAGGCTCTTGGGCCGGGCCTGGATCAGCGGCTGGACGCCACTGGGAAACACCTACATGCACGTCTTTCCGCCGAACGGGTACAACGGCCACGTGTACGACGGTGAAGGCGTGGGCAACTACCTGGCCACACCCAGCAGCCAGCATCGCGGCGGCGTCAATGCTTGCTTTGCCGACGGCCATGTCGAGTTCATCGCCGACGAGATCGATCAGACTGCCTGGTGGGCGATGGGCAGCCGCAACGGCGGCGAATCGGCACGATAGCCGGAGATCGGGGTGCGTGTGATGCGGCACACGGGTTAGTGACGGCTCGGCGCATAAAAATGGCGGCCCGGCGAAGGGCCGCCATTTTCCATGTGCTTGAACATCGGCACGCGTTCAGTGCCGGTTCAGGGCTGCGCTACGACGGAGCCGCCGCAGGCCAGCGACGCCGATCGCCGCCGTGCCCGCCAGAGCCCACGCGGATGGCTCAGGGACGACCTGGAAGGTGTACGTCTCCACCGGGCTCTGCAAGAGTCCGTCGACAGGATCGGTGTAGCTCGCCTGCATGTCGAATGTGTAGGTGCCCGGTGCGGAGAAGCCCCAGTTCCAGTGCAGGTGTGCCGAGGAGAGCGTGAAGCTGTTCGTGCCGATGGAAGTGCCGGTGGCCGAGAGACGAATCTGGTTGGAGACGGCTGTGTTGAACAGCACGAAGTTGCCCGGGTTGGAGGCTCCGGCTGAGAGCAAGGTGAACGTGACCGGGTTTCCGTCGGGAAAATCTCCGGCCTTCGCGATACCCGCCTCGATCACACCCAGCGTAGCGGCTGCTTCCGTATCGGCAGGCAGGATCCACGCATTGCTGCCGAGAATCGTGATGATCGGGGCCGGCAGGCCGGAAGTGCTCGTGTAGGCCGCGTTCTTCACCTGGAGGATCACGTCGGCGGGCTCGAAGTGCCCAGCGTCGGAGTGCGCGCCGAGGTGCAGCGTCGGCGGATCAACCCCCACCTGCTCGTACTCGGCTTCGAAGATATCGACGTGGCCGCTCGACAGAGTCGTGACATCGGCCCAGACCGTGGCCGTGCCGAAGGCTGCCGTCAGGGCGATGCCCAGCCGGACGGTCCAGCGATGGGATCTGAGTGCGTTCATGAGCGAGCTCCAGTGGTGCAGAGAGAGTTGGGATAGTCATGCAACGGTAACGCATTTGCAATACTGTTGCAATAACGTCAGAATACACCGGTCGTTCGGGGTGTCAAGCAAACGGTTTGGCACTGGTTTCAAGGCCGAAGAGAGCCCGTATGGACCGGCATCCGGCGGTTTTCTCCGATCGGCGGCGGCTGGCGCGGACGGGTGCCCCTGCGTGGTCGGCCATGCCCCCCGCAACGATCGAGCGCGCCCTGCGCCAGCCGGCGACCTCCCTCGTCGGCGCCGCGGCCATCGCGGGGCTTGCGTTGGTGCTCGTGTCGCCGCGGGTGCTGCCGCTCTTGGGCGGGATCGTCGCCACGCTTGTGATCGGTTGCGTCGGGCCGTGGATCGCCGTGCGCGGTGCGACGATGACGATCACCTGGGATCGCCGCCGCGCGCGGGTTGGTGACACGCTCACCGCGACGCTCACCCGGCGCTCGCTCCTGCCATGGTGGCGGCCGCAGGTCGCGGTGCGCTGGCCCGCTGGCGAACAGGATGCCACGGTGAACGACGCAGCGGCGGCGGATGGACGGGCCGAGCGGGTCGCCGTCGTGCCCCATCGGCGGGGGCGATTTCCTCGGTCCGCGCCGGCCCTCGAGACCAGCCAGCCGTTCGGCGTCGTCACGGCCCGGCGGGCGATCCCGCTGCCCGAGCCAGTGATCGTCTGGCCTGCGCAGGCCGCGGTGCGGATGCCCACCGGCCTCGTGACGGCGGCCGGCGTCGGCCGGGAGACGAGCGAGCGGATCACCGGCCACTCCGGCGACCCGATCGGCGCCCGCGACTATCGCGCGGGCGATTCCATGCGGTCGATCCACTGGGCCCACACGGCGCGGCGCGACACGCTCGTCGTGCGGGAACGGCCCGGCACCGCGGCGGCCGTCGTGAGGCTTGTCGTGGACCATCGCGTCGAAGGCAGCAGCGGCGAAGCCGGTGCACACGATCGCACGCTCGATGCAATCGTGGCCGCCGCCTTTGCGATCATCGAATCGTGGCTGCCGCGGGGTGTAGCGTTCGAGGTCAGCTGGCCGGGCCGCGCCGCGGCGACCCCGCGGACAGCCTCCGAGATCACGGCCTTGCTCGATGAACTGGCCTGCCTCGAGCCGCTGCCTGCCGGGGACGTTTCGCCCGCCGTCGCCACGCCGCATCGCCCGCGGCCGGTCGATCTCGAGATTTTCCTGACGACGCCCTCGGGCCGGGAGAGCCTGGCCGCAGCGGTCGGCGCGGCGCTGCAAACCCGGCACGAACGGCTGTGGATCGTGGTCGGTGACGAGCCGTCGACGACCGGTGCCCGGATCTCTCGCGGCCGCGCGGAGATGACCGTGAGCGTACCTCTCGCCTCCGATCCGGTGGCCGCCATCGATGCGGCCTTCGCGTCCTTGAACCACGAGCCGGATGCACGTCGCCCCTGTGTCGCAGGAGGCGTCGGCTAGCATGACCCCGCTCGACTGGCTCACCGTCGCCGCCGCATTCACGGCCGAACAACTCGTGGACTTGCCGGCCGATGCTGCAGCCTGGTGGGCCGTGCTCGGCGGGGCAGCATGGACGCTGTGGGCCATCGCCCTGCGGCGGCTGTGCCTGTGGTGCCGGTCACGATGGCCGACCGCAGCCAGCGGGATCGCGGTCGGGATCACGTTCCTCGTGGCAGCGGCCGTGCCGCTCGCGATTCCTGCCATCACGGCCTGGCAGGGCCTGCCGACCGCCTGCGGCGGGGAGGGAGCGAGCCCGGAGGCGCTGCTCCTGGCGTGCTTCCGAGGCATGCTCTGCGGGCTGCTCGCGGTCGGCATCACGGCGAGCGAAACGCGGTTCGCCCTGGCCGTGACGCTCTTCATGGTCGTGCTGGCGGCGGTCGTGAACGATCATCCCGCCGCGGCCATGATCAATGCCGGCTATGCTGCGGTCGCGGCCTCGGGCCTCGCGGCGCGGGCTGCGGGGGCCACCAGTCGCGGCGGGAGCGGGTCGCTGCCGAGCCTGGCGGGCCTCGCATCGTGCCTGGCCGTGGCGGCAACCGTGGCGTTGCTCGGAGGCAGCCGGGATGCCTGTGGCCGTGCGCTCGTCGGCTGGCTGCCGCTCTCAGGCGGTGATTCGTTCGCCTTTTCCTGGGCCCGCGACGGCGTGGGCGACGGCGAGAATCTCGTCGCCGCGGAAAAAA
>JBMLMS010000455.1:0-4875 GCA_049243925.1 Pirellulales bacterium | reverse complement strand
AAGGCCTTCGCTAGTGTCCGCCCGCCCGTGGTGAAAGCCGGGCGTCACACGGAGGTGCTCGGGCATGGGTTGTGGACTGCATGTGCGTCGGACGGCGGTGTGGACGGCGACGGTGCTCGCGGTGGCGTTCGTATCTGGAGCGCAGGCCCGCGGCGCCGGTCATCGCACGGCGAACTTCATCGTTGACGCCCCGACCGAACAGTTGGCCCGCCGGATCGGCGACGCCGCCGAGCAATATCGACACGATCTGTCGGTCGAATGGCTGGGGGCGCCCTTGCCGCGCTGGAGCCGTCCCTGCCCGATCAAGGCGCAGGTGGCACCGCATCTGGGGGCCGGCGGGGCTACGAGCTTCGTGTTCGACGCCGGTGAAGTGTTCGGCTGGACGATGACGATCCAGGGCAGCGAGGAGAGGATTCTCGACTCTGTGCTGCCGCACGAGGTGACCCACACGATCTTCGCGAGCCACTTTCGGCGGCCGCTACCCCGCTGGGCCGACGAGGGAGCCTGCACGACGGTCGAGCACCCGGTGGAACGGGCCCGCCAGCACCGGCTGTTGCTCGAGTTTTTGACGACCGGCCGTGGCATCGCGTTTCCGGAGATGTTCGCGATGCGGGAATATCCGGCCGACGTCCTGCCGCTCTATTCGCAGGGCTATTCGCTGGCCCGCTACTTGATCGAACGGGGCGGCCGTCACAAATACGTGACGTTCGTCGGCGAGGGGCTCGCCACCGACGACTGGTCTGGCGCGCTCACGCGACACTACGGAGTGGGGAATCTTGCTCAGATGCAGACGGTGTGGCTCGATTGGGTGCGGCAGGGCTGTCCGGCGCCGCCGGCGGCGCTCGCGGCGGCACCGGTGCGGCCCGTGAAGCTCGCCGCGGCCACCCGTGGCCAGAGCCCCGACCCGGCTCCGGTCGCACCGCCGCGGCCGACCGTGGCCGCGGTGTCGGCAGCTGCCGGGCGGCGTTCGATCTACGCCGTGCAGGCGCGGCAGACCAGTGCGGGCGACGGCCTCGGTGAGCCGGGGCTACGGTGAACCCGTCCCGGCGAAGAGCTGGGTCATGTGGTAGAAGACCGGCGCGGCGAAGCAGATCGAGTCGATGCGGTCGAGCACGCCGCCATGTCCGACCACGAGCGTGCCGTAGTCCTTCACGCCGCGGTCGCGCTTGATCGCCGACATCGTCATCCCCCCGGCGAATCCCATCAGGGCCACCACGAAGCCCGCGAGGGCCGCCTGCCACGGCTCGAACGGCGGCGCCGCCCACCACAGCACCGCGGCGAGGAGCGCCGTGCTCGTGGCACTGCCGAGCAGCCCCTCCCAGGTGCGATTCGAGCTCACGGCCGCGGCCACGAGTCGCCGGCCGAGCATCCGGCTCCACACATACTGCATGCAGTCGGCGAATTGCACGAGCAGGATGAGGAAGAACAGCAGGCGGAAATTGCTCCCCACGGTCGCGCCCGTGATCGGAATCTGGAGGAGGGCGGGGGCGAACGACAGGCAATAGACGCAGACCACGAGGCCCGCCTGAATCTTCGCCGTGCGTTCGAGAAACCGCTTGTAGTCGCCTGCGAAGGCCACGCGGGCGAGCACGAAGAGCGTGGCATAGACGGGCAGGAAGACGCTGAACACGTCGTAGCGATTGAGGCCGACGAGCACGTAGTGCAACGGCGTGAACAGGAAGAACACCCAGAACAGTGCCCGGTGATCGCCTTTGCGGGTGGGCGTGAGCGTGATGAATTCACGGAGCGCCCAAAACGACACCAGGCCGAAGAGCACGACCGTGGCGGTGGTGCCCAGCCAGAAGGCGGCGGCGAGCACCGTGCACATGATCCACCAGCCGCGCAGCCGCAGATTGAACGTGTTCACGGCGGCCGGGTCGAGCCCACGGTCGGGGTGCCGCTCGAGAAACTGGCCGATCGCCGTCGCGAGAGCCAGAAGGCCCAGCACGCCGGCGATCAAAGCGATCGTTCGAATGTCGTTCATGCCGCCGGTCACTCCTTGAGCGCGAGCACGGCCCGCCGCGCGCGGTCGAGAAAGTCGGCCTTCGCTTCGCCGCGCTCGAGCCACAGCGGCGGTCCGAAGCTGATGCACGAGAGCAGCGGCACCGGCAGAAACTCGCCGCGCGGCAACACGCGATTCAGGTTGTCGATGTGCACGGGCACGAGTTCGATCTCGGGCCGTTTTCGGGCGAGGTAATAGAGGCCGCTCTTGAATTCCCCGATCTCGCCGCTGACGCTCCGGCTTCCCTCGGGAAACACGATCAGGGACTTCGTCGCCCCAATCTCCCGGAGCATGAGATCGACGGGGCTTTGGTGCACCTTGATGTCGGTGCGGTCGATGAGAATCGCGTTGAACACCTCCTCGGCGAGCCAACGCCGCACGATGCCGCGCTGCCAATAATCCTTCGCCGCCACGGGCCGGGTCAGTTCACGCACGGTCTGGGGGAGCGACGACCAGATCACGATCGCGTCGAGATGGCTCGTGTGGTTCGCGAAGTAGACCCGCTGGCAGGTGTCGGGCTGGCTCGCGATCCACCGCACGCTCGAGCCGCTCAGCAGCCGGGCGAGCGCCGCCAGCGACAGCCCGGCGGCGCGGCAAAAGAGCGATGGGCCCTCGGCGGTGCCCGACCCGGCGGCGGGTGCGGGCGGCATGTCGGCGGGCGAAAGCATGAGGGCTAGTTTCGGCATGGAGGGCGGCGCGGGTCAATGCGCCCGGCGCGGATCGGCGGCGGGCACGAAGGGGTTGTGCCGCTTCTCGTGGCCGACCGTCGTGGGGGAGCCGTGCCCGGGAAACACCACCGTGTCGTCGGGGAGCGTGTAGAGCCGGTCGCGGATGCCGTGGGCGAGCGTCGCGAAGTCGCCGTCCGGAAAATCGGTGCGGCCGATGCTCTCGTGAAAGAGCACGTCGCCGGCGAACACGATCGGCGGCACGCTGCCGCCGAGCACGAACACCACGTGCCCGGACGAGTGGCCCGGAATCTCGTGGACGTCGAACGTGAAGCCGGCGAGGTCGAGCCGTTCGCGATCGGCGAGCAGCCGGTCGGCGGGCGGGCTCGTGAGTGCCAGCCCGAAGGCGCCGGAAAGGTTGCCGGCTGGGTCGCCGAGTTTGGCGGCGTCGCCGTGCCCGATGAGGATCGGGAGGTCGGGCCACACGTGACGCAGGGCTGCGTTGCCCGCGATGTGATCGGAGTGACCGTGCGTGAGCAGAATCGCTTCCGGCACGAGCCCCTCGGCGCGAATCGCCTCGATCACCCGCTCAGGCTCGAAGCCGGGGTCGATCACCAGGCAGGCCAAACCGCCCGGCCGAAACAGCACGTAGGTGTTTTCACCGAACGGCGCCGACTCGATGCAGGCCACGCGCAGGTCGGCGGTCGGCGCGTGGACGTGAGGGCGGGGCATGGGGGGGCTCGGACGAGAGGAGGCCACTCTGGCCGGCCCGCGGGGCATGGGGAGGTCGCGCGCCGGGAACAGTCATCCCGAGCATCGTCTGGTGGGGGTGGTGTGGCAAGGCGCGGCCGGGGACAGCTGAAAAAGAGCGAAAACGACCGCATGAAATGGCATGGCCGGCCAACGCAGAGGCTAGTATGCTCCCGCCGCCCGTGATCGAGCCGGCGCCGGTCCCAACGAATCTGCCGGCTGATCGGGTGGCTCCAACGTTGCTCACGCCCCGCTGCTGGCGGGGGCGATAGACGAAGAGGGGTCGAGGGAATTCTCTGGAGGAATGCGAGATGGCCCGACGGGCATGGAAGGCTTGGATCGGAGTGGGCAGCGCCACGGTGGCGTTGGTCGTGGTCTTCGGCATTCGCTCGATGCCCCTGCACGGGCAGGCCCCGGCAGCAGCCCAGCCCGCCGCGGCGGCAGATCAACCTGCCACGCAGTTCACAGGGCTCGTGCCGCAGGGCGGCCTTCCGCAGGGCAACGTCAACGCCGGCGACGCAGTCGCCGCGGCCGCAGCCGCGCACCCGCTGGAGCCGGCGCTCGAAATCGCCCGCAAGGGGCTCGCGAGCATCAAGGCCAACATCCAAGACTACTCGTGCACCGTGGTGAAGCGGGAGCGGATCGACGGCAAACTCGGCGAACACGAATACATGTTCGCGAAGATCCGGCAGCAGCCCTTCAGCGTCTATCTCATGTTTCTCGGCCCCGACAGCGTCAAGGGCCAAGAGGTGATCTACGTGGACGGCCGCAACGACGGCAACATGCTGGCCCATGCCGGCAGCGGCGTGCGGGCCATGGTGGGCATGGTGTCGCTCAAGCCGCAGAGCATGCTCGCGATGGCGGGCAACCGCTATCCGATCACCGAGCTCGGCGTCGAGAACCTCACGAAGCGGCTCATCGAGGTCGCCGATCACGACAGGCAATTCGGCGAGTGCGACGTCAACTTCTTTCCGAACGCCAAGGTGAATGGCCGGATCTGCACCTGCATCCAGGTGTCGCACCCCGTGCCGCGACGCAACTTCCGCTTCCATCTCGCCCGCGTGTTCATCGACGACGAACTGACGATCCCGATCCGCTACGAGGCCTACGACTGGCCGACGGAGCAGGGCGGGCAGCCGGTGCTCATGGAGGAATACACCTACATGAACGTGAAGACGAACAACGGCTTCACCGACGACGACTTCGACCCGAAGAACACGGCGTACAAGTTCGGCGCGAAGTAACGGTTCGGTTGTAGGACAGGCTTCAGCCTGTCAGTGGGGTAGCGGTTCGGCTGGCACTCCTCGGCTTGCCAGCGCCGGCTCGGGGTTACCCCGTACCGTCTCGCCGGACGTTCGTTGCGCCCTCCAGGCAATCCTGTTCGGCACGGCGAATGCCGTCTTGTGGGGCAAGCGTCCCGCTTGCCGTAGGACAGGCTTCAGCCTGTCATGCCTCAAC
>JBMLMS010000454.1:0-3683 GCA_049243925.1 Pirellulales bacterium | reverse complement strand
TTCACGATGTAGCCGCCGCCGGTGCTGGCGTTGTTGCGCTGGAGCGCCTCGAGCACCTCGGCGAGCGAGATGCCGTGCGACGACATCCGGTCGGGGTCGATCTGCACCTCGTAGCTCTTGGCGAAGCCACCGTGCGAATTGATGTCGGTGACGCCCGGCACGGTGCGCATCACCGGCGCGATGTCCCATTCGAGGATGCTCCGCAGGTCCATGAGGGTCTGGCCGGCCCCCTTGACCTCGAACTGGAGGATCTCACCGAGCGCCGTGGAGAGTGTGCCGAGCTGCGGATCGGCGTCGGCCTGGGCCATGGCGGCCTTGGCGGCGGGCAGCCGCTCGGCCACGAGCTGCCGGGCGCGAAGAATGTCGGTGCCCTCGCGAAACACGATCGTGACGAGCGAAATGCCCAGCCGCGAGATGCTGCGAGTCTCCTCCACATCGGGCAGGCCGCTCACGGCAAGCTCCACGGGATACGTGATCAGCCGCTCGACCTCCAGCGGCGGCAGCGTGCCCGCCTCCGTGACCACCTGCACCTGGATATTGACGAGATCGGGCACGGCGTCGACCGGGATCTGCGTGGCCGCATATATGCCACCGAGGGCCATGAGCACGAACAGCGCGATCACGAGCGCCCGATTGGCGAGCGACCATTCGATGACGCCTGTCAGCACGAACGAGCTCCCTTCCGCGGCCGGGCGGACGAACGGCGCCGCATCAGCCCTCGTCCTCGAGCAGCAGCTCGCTCTTGAGGGTGAACGCACCCTTGGCCACCACCTGCTGGCCTACGTCGAGCCCGCTCTTCACTTCCAGGCGGTCGTCGGCCTCGGCGCCCGTCTCGACGTTCACGCGGCGGTAGCGGCCCTCTCCCTCGGGCACGAACACGAACGCCTGCCCTTCGTGTCGCAGCACGGCGGCGGCCGGCACTGTCGGCACGTCGCGCGACTGCCCCTGGGGAAGATCGACCCACACGAACATGCCCGGCTTGTAGTGGGCGTCGTCGTTCTCGAGCTCGGCCACGAGCGGCACGCTCCGCGACTCGGCTTCCACCGTCGCCCCCACGTGATTGATGCGGGCGGTGGTGTTGTGCTCGGCCGACCCGGGCACGTTGACCTTCACCTCCTGCCCCTCCTCCACCTCGACCATCGTCCACTGCCGTTCATGGATCTGCGCGCGAACCCAGAGCGTGCCCGTGTCGGCCACGACGAACAGCCGGTCGCCCGCCTGCACCCGCTCGCCGCGGGCCACGAACACGTCTTCCACCAGCCCGTCGAAGGGGGTTCGCAGCACGAGCGTGCTCAGCGCCCCGGGCTCGCTTTTCTCCCCTTCCACGTCCACCACTCCGTCGGCGGCGCCCTTGCCACCGACGTCGGCATCGAGCTTGCTGCCCACGAGCGTGCGCAGATGCTCCTTCGAGATTTGCACGAGCCGTTCGGCCTGAGCGAGCGCCGCGATCGCCCGATCGTGATCCTGCCGCGTGAGAAACCGGGCTTCCTCGCAGGCGGCGGTGAAGCTCGCCTGGGCGACTTCGAGATTGCTCGTGCGTTCCTCGATGATGCGGCCAGAGAGCACGCCCCCTTCACCGAGCTGCCTCGTGCTCGCGTTCACCTTTTCCACGAACAACAGCCGCGAGTAGGCTCCGATGATCTTTTCGCGGTAGCCGCCAAGCACCCGGCCCTTGAACTGCTGCTCGATCGTTTCGAGCGGCGGATGCGCAGGCAGCACTTCGAGCAGTGCGGCGACGTTGTCGGCGATCGTGGTCGCCCATTCGGCGGCCTTGTGTTCGATCTCGCGGTCGGCCTCGCGCTTGCGCACTTCGTCGCGGGCCATGCCCACGTCGGGGCTCGAGACCTCGGCCAAGGAATCGGCCTTGCGAACCTTCTGCCGCACCTGCACGAACACCCGCGACACGATGCCGTCGACGGGCGAGGCATAGTCGAGCCGGTAGCGGGCGTCGTAGTCGATCCGACCCGGCACCGTGAGGTGCTCGCGGATCTTCCGCACTTCGACCGGGGCGAGCGTGATCTCGGCCGCACCGGCATTGCCAGCCTGGAGCGTGACGATGGCGTCGGAGGCGGGCCCGCCTCCCGAGTCGGCCGCGGGCCGCGGCTGATGGGCCTGGTCGTCGACGCCGGCGAAGTGGTGGGTGGAAAGCCACCACCAGGCCAGAGCCCCGGCGGCGAGAAATGCGGCGACTGTCAGGCTCCGCAGCCAGCGGGCGGCGCGCGGAGCGGCCACGTGGGGCACCGCGGCTTGAAGGGGCGTGAACGAGGTCGACATGGAAATTGCCTGCACAATGATTGTACCGCACGGCGAAAGCCGGCGGCGAGGCCGGCACAGGTGTCGAAGGGGGAACGCTGGCGGTACGATACGATTCCCAAGGCACCGCTCGATCAGGCCGAACCCATGTCCACGCCCCGTTCTCTCCGCATTTTCGACACGACGCTCCGTGATGGCGAACAATCGCCGGGCGCGAGCATGAACCTCACCGAGAAGATGGAGGTGGCGCAGGCGCTCGTGCAGCTCGGCGTCGACGTGATCGAGGCCGGGTTTCCGATCGCCTCACCGGGCGACTTCGAGAGCGTGCGGGAGATCGCCGGGGCCGTGCGGGGGGCCACCGTGTGCGGGCTGGCCCGCTGCAGCGACGCCGACATCGACCGCGCCTGGGAGGCGCTCGCGCGTGCGGAGGCGGCGCGGATCCACGTGTTTCTCGCCACGAGCGCCATCCACCGCGAGTTCAAACTGCGGATGACCGAAGACGAGATCGTGGCCCGCGCCGTGGCCGGCGTGAAGCGGGCGCGAAATGTCTGCGGCGACGTGGAATTTTCGCCCGAAGACGCCGCCCGCACCGAGATCGACTTCCTCTGCCGCGTGGTCGAGGCCGTGATCGACGCCGGAGCGACGACGGTCAACATCCCGGACACCGTCGGCTACGCCACGCCCATGCAGATGCACCACGTGATCAAGAGCCTCAAAGACCGCGTGCCCAACATCGACCGGGCGGTGATCAGCGTGCACTGCCACGACGACCTCGGCCTGGCCGTGGCCAATAGCCTCGCGGCCGTGGAGGCCGGGGCCGGGCAGGTGGAGTGCACGATCAACGGCATCGGCGAACGGGCGGGCAACTGCTCGCTCGAGGAGGTGGTGATGGCGCTGCGGACGCGGCGCGACCACTACGCCTGCGACACCCGCGTGGTGAGCCAACGGCTCGTGCCGACAAGCCGCCTGGTTGCCAACATCACCGGCATTCAGGTACCGCGCAACAAGGCGATCGTGGGCCGCAACGCCTTCGCCCACGAGGCCGGCATCCACCAAGACGGCATGCTCAAGGAGCGGCGCACCTACGAGATCATGCGGCCGGAAGACGTGGGCCTCGAACGCACCGACCTCGTGCTCGGCAAGCACAGCGGCCGGGCGGCGCTCGCCGACCGCGCCAAGGCGCTCGGCTACGAGCTCAACGCCGAGCAGCTGAAGACGGTCTTCGAGCAGTTCAAGCTGCTCGCCGACCGCAAGAAGGAGATCTACGACGGCGACATCGCGGCCCTCTGCGAGCAGCAGTTCTCGGTGCTGCCGGAGCAGTTCGCCTACGAGGGCTACAGCCTCACGAGCGAATCGTCCGCCGCGCCCACCGTGACCCTGCGGGTGCTGCAGAACGGCGAGCCGCGGTCGGTCACGATCACCGCCGGCGA
>JBMLMS010000453.1:0-3089 GCA_049243925.1 Pirellulales bacterium | reverse complement strand
AGAGGTGCCAGCCCTCCTCCAGCACCGCCGTGACGGCCAAAACATCCCCGGCCGGGCTTTTCTCGACGACCGCCTCCACGCGGATCGGGCTCCCGAGGCCCGCTTTGACGCTGGCCAGCGGGTCGAACGCCGGGGCGTCGGCAGCCCGGGCCGAGCCGGCGCACACGGCGGCAGCTCCCAGAGCCACGCTCAGGGCCACGAGCAAGACACGGCGAATGGGAGTGGGTTCACGGTGCATCACGACAAAAATCCTACCGGGGCCGTTTTCCGCCGGTCAATTCCGGCCGGGAATCGGCTCTCGGGCGGTCTCCAGGGATTCCGGCAGCAGCTGGATGAAGCGATCGATCCTCTCGAGCACGCGATTCATATCGTCAAACGCCCGCCGATCCGTGATCAACCACCGAAACCAGTTGTCGAGTCCACAGATCACCCCTGTGGCCTGGAGCCAGGGAATCAGGCTCCGTTCCTGGGGCGAGAGCGGCCGGACAGCCTCGTAGGCTGCCAGCGCCGCGATCCAGTGGTCGATCCACGCGCGGCCTCGATGCCTGGGCTCCGGCTGCCAGCTTCCCAGCAGACGGGCCAGGTCGGTGGCGGGCGAGTCGCTGCCGGCGGCGTGAAAGTCGACGAACCCGGCAAGACGGCCGGCGTCGGCAAAGAGCACGTGAGCGCTCCAGATGTCGCGGAGCACGGGCTGTGCAACCACAGGCACGACACCGCAGGCCGCGACAGTCCGGAGCGATCCTGTTCCTCGCGATGCCGCGAAGACGTGGCATGCACGGTCGAGTCGGCCGTGGGTCGGATCAATCGGGCGCGAGGCGGCCACCGACTCGAGGCTGGCCCACGGCGCGGCGATCATGCGGCCTGCCTGCTCCACCCTCCGGGCGATGCCAGGCGATGGTGCAAGCCGCGGAGTGTCTCCAGGGAGGGTGGCCGCCGCCGCATGCAGCCGAGCGAGCCCCTCGAGGGCATCCGCCGCCTCCGCGGCGGTCGGCGCGGGGCGGGTTGATCCAGGGACGAATTCCACCAGTTCCCAGAGCAGTCCCTCCGAATCGGCGATGAGTGTCGCGCATGATCCTTCACTCCACTCCCCGCCTCCAGGCTGAACGGTGACGACGTCCGGCACGGTCGTGATCCCTGCCGCCCGCAGGTGGCACATCAGGCCGTGAACCCACGTCGCGTGTGTGCGGGGTGTCGCGGCCGGGAAATGCTTGAGCACGAACCGTGCTCCTGAAGCTCGACGCACGAGAATCACGCGCGAGCCGCTGAACCCCGCATCACCGAGCCTGGAGATCGCCACGGGCTCGCCACCAAACCACGCGCTCGCTAGCCGTGGCAAAATGTCGGAAGGCTCATGGGTCATCGCTGTCACCGTGGTCGTCGACCGGCCAGGCTGGTACGCTGCTGCTTGATAGAGCGTATGAGAAAGCGTATGCGGGCGGGTGGCCCGGAGGGCATCATGGCCGAAGCACTGAACATTCTGCTCGTCTCGCCCGATCTCTTGGCGACGAGCCGAATCGCCGCCCTCGCCCGGCCGCTGTCTGCGCGAGTGGAGACCCTCCGCAGCCTCGACGACGAGCCGCGTGAAGGGCCGTTCGACCTCGTGCTCCTCGATCTCCAGTCGCTCGCCGGTGACGCGGCGGTGATCGTGGCTCGGGCCCTGAAACTCGTCGAACGGCAGGTCGAGGGCACAGGCCGCGTGGCCAAGCTCGTCGCGTTCGGCCCCCACGTGCACAAGGAGCGGCTCGCCGATGCCGTCGCCGCCGGGGCCGATACCGCCGTGAGCCGTGGTGAATTGCTGGGGTCGTTTCCGGGGCTTGTGAACCGCTGGGTGACGGAGGGCAGGCTGTAGCCCCCCGTGATCGTTGGCGGGCTGAAGCCTGTCCTACATGCCCGGTTCGTCGATCACCACCTCGTCGAGCTCCGTGCCGTCGACATCTTGCCGCAGCAGCATGTATGCGGCCGTGGCGATCGCCCAGAAGTAGCCCCAGCCGAACGAGCCCAGAAGCGACTCGAGGCCGCGGGTCCAAAACCCGACCGCCCGCATGCCCCACGAGGCATCGGCGGAGCCGCGGAGCCCTTCGAGCACGGCGAGCGTGCGGTCGTGGCCCATGCCGAAGCTCGCGGCCCAGAGGGCGAGCGTGCTCGTGGCATCGGCAAACAGGCCGGCGGCGGCGAAGGCGGGCAACGCCACGACGAGGGCCACGGCCGCGTAGAAGGCGTAGTGGAGCGGACGCTGGTAGAGATAGGAAAACGACGTCGATATCGCCTGAAAACTGTCGCCGCGTTCGACGCCGACCGCCGCCACCATCAGCGGCCAGCCAAAGACGAGGCCGATTGCCAGGATCGCGAGCACGACGGCGCCCGCGAGCACGAGTGGCCAGACGACCCCCGCCGCGGCCAGCCCCCAGTCGGTGCGCATCGCGAGGCCGAGCAGGGCCCCGGGGATCGAGAGGGCGACGATCCCCAGAAGCACGAAGCCTACGGAGTTGAACGCCGCGAGCCACTTGCGGCCGCCGTAGAGCACGGCACCGACGAGGCCTGGTGCTTCCTCGCCGACGAGCTTGAGCGCGACATGCCGGGTGATCGCGGTGCCGAAGATCGACCACACGAGCACGAACCAGCCGAGCCGCGCGAGGGCTCCGCCCATCTGCACGAGAGTCGCCGAGGGACGGAAGGGAATGCCGACGAGCTCGAGTACGTCGACCGCTGGCCTCGGGAGCCAATTCCACGCGGTCCGCAGGGCGGGGAGTGCCCGGCGGCTCGGCGCGAGCGTCACACCGGAGCCGTCGGGCGCGGGGATCACCGGGCCGGGCTCGAAGGTGGCATCGAGAATCGCGTCGGCTGCCGGATCCGCGCCGGCGAGCCGCAGGCTGTCGGCGATCGACCAGCCGGCCCACGTTGCGAGGCCACCGAGGAGGGCGAGCAGGATCACGGTCGGTGCAAAGGCCGCGCCGGCGGCTCGGAACAACAGCCACCACGGCAGGGCCTCGCTCCAGAGGACCTCGTGAATGATCCGGCCGTGATCGTGCGTCGGCGTGGTGTCCTGGGGCATGACAGTCTCTGGGAACGGGGGGCGAAATACGTGAGGC
>JBMLMS010000452.1:0-4785 GCA_049243925.1 Pirellulales bacterium | reverse complement strand
GGTGGGCGAGAGGCTGGCGATCGCGACCGTGATGCCGATGACCGTGCCGAGAAATCCCATGATCGGGATCGCCCACACCACGAACCGCACGAGCCCGTAGCTCTGTGCCGCCCGCGCGGCGTCGAGGTCGGACAGATATTTGAGATGATCTTCGAGGCCATCGGCCGACCCGGTGCGGACCACGAGATCGAGGCCGTCCCGCAGACGCGACACGAGATACCCGCGGGAGCCGGTGTCGTCTTCGGCGGGCAGCGATGCGACGAGCCCGGGGGCATCGGCGGGCTCCTGCCCGCCTTCGGGAATCGCCTCCAGCAGCTCTTCAGACACGCGGGCCCGCTGCCGCATGACGTCGAGCCCCTTCATGGCCAGCGCCGCGAGGCCGACGCCGAACATGACCACTTCCACATACTCCACCCAATGCCCGGCGAGATACCGGATCACGTTGGCGTCGGTGATCACCCCGCCGTGAATCAAGGCGAAGAAGCAGAACGCCAGCGCACCGCCCCACACGATCGGCGAGCGCAACAGCCGGGCCGACAAGACGTTGATCTTCGACACGCGGAGAACCTCCAAGAAACTGGGCGTCGGTGGATCGGGCGGCACGGTCGCACCACCACATCCTCATGATCGGCAGGGCTTGCGCGATCGATTGAACCGAAACATCCGGCCTGGATGAATGGCAGATCGGGGAAAGAAGCCCAGGTAGCCTAGGCAGCTCAGACAAGCGCGGTCGCAGGCCAGGCAGGGCGGCTACGGCGATGGTTTCTCACTTGCTGCCCCCGACGCGCCCGCCTACTGTCCGGCCATGCCAGGGCAGCGCACGTCACTATGGGTCGGATCGGGAGCGTTGGCCATCGCCATGATCGTCGTGTGCGGCCGGTTTGGCTGGGCGCAGCGGGCGGTCCTGCCGCCGCACGGCCAAGCCGCGAACGGGACGCTGTGGATTCATGCGACCCCGCTCGACGAACGGCAGCAGTTGCTCCTGGTCGTCGACCCACAGTTGCGCAACGCCGCCATCTACCACGTGGATGGGCCGAGCGGATCGCTCGTCCTCAAAAGCACCCGCAACATCACCTGGGATCTCATGGTGGGCGACTTCAACGCCCAAGAGCCGAAGCCGGCGGCACTCCGCCGGATGCTCGAGGTGGGGACGGAAACGGCTCCGATTGGGCAAAATCCTCCGTGAACGCCCCTGCGGACGATGCGGCTCGCACGTTCCGCCGGCTGCAGGCGTAGAATCCGAAGCAGGCTGCGTCGAAACTAGATGCAGCGAGGTCGGACGCATCGTCCTGCCTGCCCACCACCGCCCACCACCGCCATGGCCGGAAAATTTCTGTCGCTCGAAGAGGCCGCCCGCCAACTCGGCGTGACCGTGGACGAGGTGCACCGGTTCGTCGACCGCAAAAAACTGTTTCCGATGCGGGACGGAGCAACGATCAAATTCAAGGTCGACGACGTCGAGCGGCTCGTCCATGACCTCGCCGACGAGGGCTCGCAGGGCGACGACCTCGGTCTCAGCCTCGACCTCGACGGCCCGGCCTCCATGCCGGCAGACGAACCACATGGCCTCGATGCCGGCGACCTCGTGCTGGGCGACGCGCTCGATGCGGGAGACTCGCTGTTTGCCGACGATGGCGACGCCGCGCCGGCTTCGCACACGATCGTGCGCGGGGCGGCCGCCGGCGATGCGGCCGCCGGCGGTGGCTCGGAGCTGTCGATGCCGTCGGTCTCCGGAGCCTCCTCGGCCGACATCGTGTTCGGCGACAGTGCCGTCGGTGGCGGGGCCGCCGGTGACAACCTCGACCTGGATCTCGAATCGATCGTCGGTGCGTCGTCGATCGGCGCGTCGTCACCATCCCTCGCGCCGGCTACCAGCGGCATCACCGGCGGCCCAGGGGAAATCGACGAGACCCTCGCGATCGATCTTGGCGACGCGCTGCCCACGGAGCCGGGTGGCTCGTTTGCGGTGGGCTCCGATGCCGGGCTGGCCGGATCGCCGGAAGCGACCGGAGCCGGCCTCGCGCTCTCGGGAGCGCTCGACAGCGGGCTGTCGCTCGAGGAGGGCGGGCTCGAAGTTTCCGGAATTGATCTCGGCGGTGGCAGCGGTGCGGGCGTGGCCGTGGACGACGGCACGGTGCTCGGCGGCGACGACTTCGAACTCGGCGGCGGGGGAGGAGACGACGACAGCGCATCGGTCGTGATCGCCGAGGGCGAGTCGGGCGACTCGAGCTTCTTCGGACAGGCGCTGGGCTCGGAGGCGTCGGCGTTCGGTGACGAGAGCGTCGGGCTGCCGAGCAGCATCGCCTCCGAGGCGATGGGAATGCCCGGCGACTTCGCTCCCGAAATGGCTTTCAGCGTCTGGCAGACCGCGGGGCTGATCTGCTGCTCGCTGCTCCTGCTCTTCGGAGGCTTCATCGCCTACGACCTCGTCCGCACGATCGGGAGCCCGGAGAGCACCACGCTCGCCAATCCGCTGCTCAACGCGATGGCCGACGCATTCGGCTGGCGGTAGCCGTTCGCCGCGTCGCGGGCCCCGGGGGAAGGCCCGCCGACTCTCCGCCGGAATGACGGCGGCGCTATACTTTCGGGACGAGAGTTCGTTCCCGCCCCGCCGCCCGCGAAAGATTCCGATGGCAGCCCGCCGGCTCGTGACGCCCGATCAACCGCCCGCCGTGCGGCTCGTTCTCGGCGTCTACGAGTTTCTGGCGTCGCTGCGGTTCGCGGTCGTTCTGATCGCCCTCCTGGCGATCGTGCTGGGGCTCGGCACGTTCGTGGAAAGCGGGTATGGCACCGAGGCGGTCAAGTTCGGCGTCTGGAACACCTGGTGGTTCACGCTGCTCAATGCGCTGCTGGCCGTGAGCATTTTCTGTGCAGCGGCGATCCGCTACCCGTGGAAGCGACACCAGACCGGGTTCGTGATCACCCATATCGGCCTGCTCGTGCTGCTCGCGGGCTGCCTGCTCTCACAACGGGGCGGCATCGATGCCCAGATTCCATTGCTCGAAGGAGAGCAGGGGAGCAAGGCATTCGAGGACTCCCACCACTTCACGCTCGAGGTCGCGCCGGCCGCCGGCCGCCCGTCCACCACGATCGAACCGATCGAGTTTCGATCAGGGCCGTTCAACTGGCGGGAATACTGGCAACAGCGGTCGTGGCTGCCGTGGGGCCTCGCGCCGCGGGATACTGGCGTCGTGTACGACGCCGACGGCGTCCGGCTCGAAGTGCTCGATTTCTATGCCGATTCCACGGCCGCGCTCGCACCGAGCGTGAAACTTCGTGTGGGCAGCGATTCGTTCGCCGGTGGCACGGGCGGACGCGGCGTGTGGATGCCGGCCGAACTCGCCCTGCAGCCCGATCCGCTCCGCGCCACCCAGATGCGGCATCGCGCGACTGTGGGGGGCGGCACGCTCGTGTTTTGGAAGACGGCCTCGCAGGCGGAAGCCGAGGCATTTCTGGCCGGACTTCCCGATCCGGAGATCGGGTATGGCGACAAAGGCCAGCTCGTCTTGGTCGCCGATGGCACGGCCCATCGCTACAAGGTGGATGACGTGCTCGGCAAGGAGCGCTTCGCCGTCGAGGGCACCGATCTGTTCGTCGAGGTGACCGACTTCGAGCCGAAACTTTCGGCAGCTCGCGTGCGGGTGCGACGCGGTGCCGAGGGCCGTGACGAAGAGCTGGTCGTGCTCGCCGATCTGCCCGAAGTGACGATCCACGCCCCCCGGTCGGGCGTCTACGGCACGCTCTGGATCGAACGGGCTATGGCCGACGCCGCCGAGCGGATGCAGGGCAAGGGCCGCAGCCGGATCGACATCGTGCAGGCAGGCTCTGCCGGCAGGCACGAACTGCTGTATCGCACGTGGCAGCAGCCGAAGGCCTTCGGTGGCCGGCTCCCTGCCGACGGCGGCCCCGTGCCGGCTTTCAGCATGCCGATGGGTGCGCTCGAGCTGCGCGTCGACCGCTTCCTGCCCGCCGACGCCCTCGAGGTGGCCACGCTGCCGCTGCCCTTCGCGAAGGAGAAGGCGCCGTCGGCAAAGCGGCGGGCGGCACGGGTGCGGCTCACCGTCGACGGTGTGGCGGAGGAATTCTGGCTCGCCGGGCTGCCGATTCAGCCCGCGCAGGCGAGCCTCGGGCCTCCCGGCCCGACGGAGCGACGGACGGTGGAAGGGCGGTCGCGGGCGGTGAGCGTGATGCTCGTGCCCGACGCCGTCGACATCGGCTTCGACGTGAAGCTCGACAACTTCGAACGCCGGCTCGATCCGGGCACGAGCCAGGCGTCGCACTTCTCGAGCGTGGTTGAATTTCTCAATGCCTCGGGATCACCGTTGGTGAAGCGACCGGTAAAGATCACGATGAACGCGCCGGTCGATTTCTCGGACCCGGCCACGGGCCGCTCCTACCGTCTGTTTCAGGAGAGTTTCATGGGCCCGTGGCTGCCGGGCGACGAACTCTTCGAACAATTCACCAAGGGCCGGAAGGACCCTCCCGATCGGCTCGAGGCGTCGGTCCTCACCGTCAACTACGACCCCGGCCGTGGCGTCAAGTATCTTGGGAGCGGCCTGATCGTGATCGGCATCTTCACGATGTTTTACATGCGTGCCTATTTCTTCGGCCCTCGCCGCCAGCCTGGAGTGACCTGATGGCCCCGCTCATTCGCATGACGTCGTGCCTCGCCGTGCTTGCCTGGGGGCTCGTCGCGGCCGCCCCGTCGCTCTCGGCCGCGGAGCCGCCGACACCGGGGCTGCATGCGGCCCTCGCGGCATGGCGGGAGATTCCCGTGCTCGAAGA
>JBMLMS010000451.1:0-6495 GCA_049243925.1 Pirellulales bacterium | reverse complement strand
TCCTGGCTGCGCTGGTCAGCTACGCCGGCTCAATGGCAGGGGCAACCCCTCGCCTACCCAACTCGTAGAAGCCGAGAACGTCCGGCGAGACGGTACGGGGTAACCCCTCGCCGGCGCGTCATTCCGTGCGTCTACTCGACCGGCTCGAGGGCGCCGTGGCCGAGGATGAAGGTGCGGGTGCCGGCTGGGCCGTCGAAGATCACGGTGCCGACCGACCGCGGGCCCGTGCCGCTGATGCCCGACAAGACGCCCTCGCCGTAGTCGGCGTGCCGCACGCGCTGGCCCGCGGTAAAGGTGTGCCGAGGCTTCGGCCCACCTCCGAGCCGTTCGGCGAGGTCGGCGGCGGTCTGAAACGCGAGTGTGCGGGGTGCTCGTTCACGCCGGGCGGGCGGTGCTTCGGGAACGGCGACGTCTTGCGAGATGTCTTCGTCGGCCGGGCCGGCCACGAGTTGCGACGCATCGTCGAAGTCGGATCCGCGCGATCGGCTCGGCCCCGGAGAGGTGAAGTCGTCGATCGCGCCAGCCGTCGATAATGGAGCCTCCGTGCCGGTGAGCTCGGTTTCGCTGCCGGTCATTTCGGTAAGGAAGATGCTCGGCGCCGAGATGCGGCGTGTGCCGCGGTAGTCGCGGATCCGGGCGCAGCTGGCATGCACCTCTTGCATGCCGCGCGTGATCCCCACGAAGACGAGCCGACGCTCCTCCTCGAGCTGTTCGGGGTGGTCGAGGCTCCGCTCGTGGGGCAGGATGCCATCTTCCATGGCCACGAGGTAGACGACGGGAAATTCGAGCCCTTTGGCCGCATGAAACGTCATCAAGGCGACCCGTTCGCTGGTGGGATCCCAGACGTCGGTGTCGGCGACGAGGGCCGTCGTCTCCAGGAACGCGCCCAGGGGGTCGGTGTCGGCTCCGCCGTCCTCCGGCGGCCGATCCGGGAAGCTCGCATCGAGCTGCTGTGCGGCCGTGAGGAGTTCCTCGACGTTGGCGAGGCGGTCTTCGCCCTCCTCGTCGATGCCGTCGTCGGCGAGCCACTGGCGGTAGCCCGTGCGCTCGAGCACCGCTTCCAGCAGGGCCGCTACGCTCGTATCGGCGGCCGCCAGCGCGGCGAGGCTCGCATGGAGGCGGCCGAATTCGCCCAGCGCTTTCGCTGCCCGTTTCGTGAGCCCCGGGATGCCGGCGGCCCGGGCGGCGGCGTCGAGCCGGCTCAGGCGGTGGTCTTCGGCCCAGGCGGTGAGCAATTCGAGTGACTGACGGCCGATGCCCCGCGGCGGCACGTTCACCACCCTGACAAACGCCTCGTCATCACGCGGGTTCTTCAGGAGACGGAGCCAGGCCACGACGTCGCGGATCTCACGGCGTTTGAAGAACTCGAGGCCGCGCACCAGCTGGTAGGGCACGCCGCGGCTGCGCAGCGCCACTTCGAGCGACCGCGACAAGGCGTTGGTGCGAAACAGAATGCAGTAATGGCGTGGCGAACGGCCCGACACGATACCGTGGGATATTTCATCGGCGATGCGGTCGGCCTCGTCGTGGCTCGTGGAGTCGAGCACGATCCGCACCCGCTCGCCCGCGGCCGCGTCGGTGACGAGCCGCTTGGGCTTGCGGCGCGAGTTGTGGGCGATGAGGCGATCGGCGGTGCCGAGAATGTTCGCCGTGCTGCGGTAGTTGTGCTCGAGCTTCACGACCCGCGCGGCCGGATAGTCGCGCTCGAATTCGAGGATGTTGCGGATGCTCGCGCCGCGCCAACCGTAGATCGCCTGGTCGGGATCGCCGGTCACGGCGAGATTGGGATGGTCGATGGAGAGACCGCGAACGATGCAGTATTGAACGGCGTTGGTGTCCTGGTATTCATCGACCAGGATGTAGCGATGGCGGGCGTCGAGGAGGGCTCGCAGTTCGGGGTTGTCGGTGAGCAGACGGGCCACGTGCACGAGCAGGTCGTCGAAGTCGACGGAGTTTGCCGCCAGAAGAAACTCCTGATACACGGGCCAGAGCTTGGCTGCGACCTCGTCGGCCGGCCGGCCCCAGCGGGGCTCGAACGTCGCGGGCGAAAGCAGGTCGTTCTTGGCCCGGCTGATCGTCGAAGCCAGGCGATCGATCGGCGTGTGAGTGAGTGAGAGCCCGAGCTTCCGGGCGGCCCGCTTGAGTACGGCCCCGGCGTCGTCCGGATCGAGGATCGAATAGTCGCTCGTGAGGCCGACGAGCGGGGCGTGCTTGCGCAGCAGGCGGGCGGCGAAGCGATGGAAGGTGCCCATCTCCACGGCCTGCGGGCCGACGAGTTCCGACACGCGGCGCCGCATCTCGTCGGCCGCCTTGTTCGTGAACGACAGGGCGACGATCTGCCGGGCGGGGATGCCCTGGGCGATCAGGTGCGCGATGCGGTGGGTGACGACGCGGGTTTTGCCACTGCCCGGTCCGGCCAGAACGAGCAGGGGGCCATCCACGTGCGTGGCGGCCTGCCGCTGGGAATCGTTGAGATGGTCGAGCGAGGGGAGCGGCAAGGCGACGATGCTAGCACGCTAGCAGGAAATGGTAGTCGGATTTCGAGCCTTTGGATTATATTCCCCACACCGTCAACGAATCACGGACTCGAAACACCAGGGAGGGAACCCCGCATGCCACGCGTTGCCTACAAGAATCTGACCCAGACGGACGAAATGGCCGAGAAGCTCGAGATGAGCACGGCGGAGATCGGCCTGTCGGTGCGCACGACGAACTGCCTCGAGGAGAAGGGCATCTTCACGGTGCATGACCTGCTCAATTGCACCCGCGCCGACCTGCTCTCGATCTCGAACTTCGGCGAAAAGACCCTCGAGGAGGTCTACCGCTCCCTGGAAAAGATCGGCTTCTTCCGGGCCTCGCGGCCGGCGGGTGAGATCACGATCGAATCGGTGGAAAATCGCCAGGAATCGCTCGCCTGACGAGCCCGGCGGGCACCCGAGGGGCGGCGTGTGCATAATGCGGCGGAGGGCCGCTTCCGTGTGGAAGGTGGCCGTCGGAGCCCGCCTGCCCCCGGAGGATTCGTGCCGTGAGATTGCCGCGATTCTTCGGCAAGAAGCGCGGACACCGGCGCACCGGCTCACAGGCCTGGGGGTCGTTCGGTGAAGCGATCTTCTACGCTGCGCTCGTGGCGGCGGGCGTGTGTTTCGCGGGTCTCCTGTTCAGCGGTGCCGTTGGCATTGGGCCGGACTCGACGGCTCCGGCCTGGTCGCGCTGGTGGCTGTGGGCGTTTACGCTCCTGATCCCTGGCGCCCTCCTGGCCTTCGGCCTGGCAGGTGTGGCACGCACCGTCAGAGCCTGGGGCAAATCGGAGGAGCGGCGGGCCGCAGCGGAGGGCGTTCCCAACCTGCTCGAAAGCATGGGGCAGACCCCGGGGGCGGATCGAGGTCACCCTGGTGTGCCGACCTGCGAGGATCTCGTCAATTCACCCGGCACCATTCTGCGGTATCGACTGCCGATCGAAAGCCCGGAAAGTTGGACGCTCGTCGGCATGGGGCTCTTCGCGGTGCTCTGGAATGCGGTGCTGGTGGTGCTTGCCGTCGGCGCCGGCATCGACTTCATGAGCGGCCGCATCGAGTGGGTGCTCCTTGCCGTGCTGATGCCGTTTGCAGCGGTCGGGATCGGCGGCATCGTGCTCTTCGTCCGGCGGCTCGTGCTCACCACCGCCGTCGGCACGACGCAGATGGAAATCTGCGATCACCCGCTCTTGCCGGGCCGGAGCTACGACGTGCTGCTCGCGCAGGGTGGATCGGGAGTCTTTCGGTCGATCGCGTTGACGCTGGAAGTCGAGGAAATGGCGTCGTTCCGCCAGGGCACCGACACCCGCACCGAACGGGTGATTGTGTGGCGGGAGACGGTGAAGGAGTGGACGAATCTCGAGATCACTCCGGGCGTGCGGTTCGAGACCCATGTGACGGTCACGATCCCGGCCGGCGCCATGCACTCGTTCGCGTCCGCACACAACGCCATCCGCTGGCGGATTGTCGTGCGCGGCCAGCCAGAACGCTGGCCGGGATTCGTGCGTGTGTTTCCCCTGATCGTCTACCCGGCGACGCTCACGCGATCGGAGCCGACTGGTGGCCTGACCCTCGTCGACGAGGTGCGTCGATGACCGTGGCCGACGAAAGCAACGGTGCCGCGCGGCCGCCCGCACCTCGGATCAGCATGCAGTTCGACCATCCGTTGCGGCAGTATCCCGCTGCCACCGACCTCGTCGTGCTCTACGAGGTCGACGGAGTGGCTCCCGGCTCGGTCCGAGCGGTGGAACGGAGCGTGCTCTGGTATACGGAGGGCAAGGGGGAAGAGGATCTCGGCGTGCATCACTTCGAGCGGCTCGACGACGCGAAGCATGTCGCGGAGGCCTTGCCGACCGACACGATCACGGTGCGGCTGCCGGCGAGCCCGCTTTCGTACGAAGGCGTCGTCGTCAAGATCCGGTGGTGCGTACGGATCCGGCTCTTCTTTGCCACCGGGCGGGACTTTGTCTCGGAGCACGTGTTCGATGTCGGCGACATCGCGCCGGCCCTGGGCATGGTGGAACGGCTGCAATGAGCAGAGCGGCATCGGACATCGCGGTGGGCAATCCATTTTCGACACGGTCGGTCCGGCCGGGTCGAATCCCGCCGCTCGATGGCTCCGGCAGCCCTTTGCGTGTGGCCGAGCTGCTCGTCGGCCTCGAGAAGTGCGGCGGCTCAGCTGCGCTCGTGGGCCCGCACGGGAGCGGCAAGACGACCTTGCTCTGGCATCTCGCCGACGCCCTCGAGGCACGCGGGTGTCGCGTCGAGCGGGTGCGGCTGTACGGTGGACGAGGCGCTCTGTCGCTCATTCGGGCCCTGATCCGTGCCGCCCGCGGGGGCGTCGTGTGCATCGACAGCTGGGAGCGGCTCGGTTGGTTGGGGGCTCTTGCCGCCCGCGGGTTCGCCACCCTCCGCGGCCTCCGGCTGCTCGTGACAGCCCATCGTTCCGGGCCCCTGCCCACGCTCTGGATGTGCCGCACATCGACCGCACTCTTGGCGGCGATCGTAGAAAGGCTTCCCCAGGCGGGAGGATTACCGTCAGCCGAGCGTGAGTCGCAGGTGGCAGACGCCTTTCGCCGGTCTCGAGGCGACATCCGCGAGGCGTTGTTCATGCTCTATGACCGCTGCGAAGACCGGGCCCGGGCTCTTCGTCTCGCAGGGCCGGCGCGGTCGTGAGCGGGCGGTCGTAGCGGTGGTGGCGGCCGTGCCGGTGGTGACGGCATGGTGCCATGAATTCATGAAGTCCGCGCCGGTTTTTTTCAAGCGTGTACCCCGAAGCGGAACCTAGTCTTTGGGTGACGGTGAAAAAGCAGGTGCACCCGGGGTTTCCGGGATGCCCCCGCCGGATCCGTTCGAAGGAGTCCGCCATGAAGACGCGACGTTGGATGATCGTGCTGCTGCTCGCAGTCGCCGCCGCATCCATCCTGCCGCAATCGGTCGAGGCCCAGTGTTGTCTCGACGGCCTGTTCGCCGGCTGTGCCTCGTGCTTTCGCAAGGCGCCGCCTGCCTATGCCGTGGCGCCGGTGATGGCGCCGATCGCCGCTCCCGTACCTGCTCCCCCGCCGCCCGTCGTGGTGCCCGTGCAGCAGGTGAGCTACGTGCCCGAGACGACCTACCGCACGCAGTATCAGTGTGTGCCCGTGACATCCTACAAGCCGTCGTGCGAGATCGATCCCTGCACGGGCTGTTCGCGGGAGTGCATGGAGCAGGTGACCAACTACGTGCAGCAGGCCGTCAACGTGCCGGTGACTCAGTATCGCGCCGTCTATTCGACGAAGTACGTCCAAATGCAGCCCGGCGCCCCGGCGTACGGCGCCCCCGCCGCCGCCATGCCCGCCTACCAAGGCATGCCGGCCGCGCCGACCGCACCGGCCGCGTCGCAGTTTGCAGCGCCGATCCAGACGACTCCCCAGGCCTGGGGTTCGGCAGGCTCCGACATTCCCCAGCAGATCATCCAAGGACAGTCGAGCATCGCAGCCCCCACGCTGCCGCAGGGCTTCGTGCCCCAGCCCGGCATGCCCCAGCCTGGCATGCCGCAGCCCGGGATGCCGCAGTCGACGTTTCAGCCGCAGATCGTGCCGCAAAACGGAACCTACGCGGCGCCGCTTCAGGCTCCGGCTCCGCTGCAACCGACCGCGCCGCCGGCCTTCCAGCCGACGCCGTCGCTGAAGCCGATTCCCGACATGCGGTCGCCGGTCGGTCAGACGAACGGATCGCAGCCGGCGATCTCGGCACCCCAGACCTACGCCGCACCTCCGACACCGAACACTTCGGCGCCCGCGCCCGCAGTGCCCGCCCAGCCCTCTGTCCAGCCGCCGAGCCTCGTGCCCGGCAGCGGCACGACGCCCGGCACGATTCCCGGCGGTGCGCCAGCGACCGGTCCGGTCGGCATGCCCGTTGTGCCGGGCACTGGCCCTGGCGCCGCCACCGGAGCCTTCCCCCGGCTCCTCGAGCCGACGAGCCACACGACCTCGTGGCAGAG